>NZ_LZJA01000127.1:0-111303 GCF_001666785.1 Mycobacterium sp. E3305
CGGCAAGACGACGCTGGCCGCGCTGATCTCCCAGGCGACCGGTCGCCGGTTCGAGGCGCTGTCGGCGCTGTCGGCCGGGGTCAAAGACGTGCGCGCCGTCATCGACCAGGCGCGGCAGGCGTTGTTGCGCGGCGAGCAGACGGTGCTGTTCATCGACGAGGTGCACCGCTTCTCCAAGACCCAGCAGGACGCCCTGCTGTCCGCCGTGGAGAACCGGGTGGTGCTGCTGGTGGCCGCGACCACGGAGAACCCGTCGTTCTCGGTGGTGGCGCCGCTGCTGTCCCGCTCGCTGATCCTGCAGTTGCGCCCGCTCAGCGCCGAGGACATCCGCGCGGTGGTGCAGCGGGCGATCGACGATCCGCGCGGACTGGACGGCCGGGTCGCGGTGACGCCCGAGGCCGTCGACCTGCTGGTGCGGCTGGCCGCCGGCGACGCCCGGCGGGCGCTGACCGCGCTGGAGGTCGCGGCCGAAGCCACCGAGTCGGTGAGCGTCGAGACCGTCGAGCAGTCGCTGGATAAGGCCGCGGTGCGCTACGACCGGGACGGTGACCAGCACTACGACGTCATCAGCGCCTTCATCAAGTCGGTGCGGGGCTCGGACGTCGACGCTGCGCTGCACTACCTGGCCCGCATGCTCGTCGCGGGGGAGGACCCGCGGTTCCTCGCGCGGCGGCTGATGATCCTGGCCAGCGAGGACATCGGCATGGCCGACCCCAGCGCGCTGCAGATCGCGGTGGCGGCCGCGCAGACCGTGCAGCTGATCGGCATGCCCGAGGCGCAGCTGACGCTGGCCCACGCCACCATCCACCTGGCCACCGCGCCCAAGTCGAACTCCGTGACCACCGCGCTCGCCGCGGCGATGGACGACATCAAGGCGGGCAAGGCGGGCCTGGTGCCGCCCCACCTGCGCGACGGGCACTATTCCGGCGCGGCGGCGCTGGGACACGCGCAGGGGTATCGGTATTCGCACAACGATCCCGACGGTGTCCTGGCCCAGCAATATCCGCCGGACGAGCTGGTGGACGTGGACTACTACCGGCCGACCGGCCGCGGCGGTGAGCGGGAGATGGCCGGGCGGCTGGAGCGGTTGCGGGCGATCATCCGGGGAAAGCGGGGGCGGTCATGAAAACCTTCACCGACGACGAGATGGGCCGGCTGCTGGCCACCACCCAGCCCTACAGCGTCGTCATCCTCAAGCAGGGGCCGCGGTTCGGCGACGAGACGACACCGGGGACCGTCTGGGAGCACGGGCGGCGCAACTTCGGGCTGCGCGACGACGGCGTCATGCCCATCGTGTTGCCGGTCACCGACGGCTCCGAGGTCTGCGGGATCGCGGTGTTCGCGGCCTCGGTCGACGACACCGCCGCGATCATGGCCGACGACCCGGGTGTGGCCGCGGGCGTCTTCACCTTCGAGGTGCATCCCTGCCGGGGATTCCCGGGCGACGCGCTGCCCTGAACGCATCGAGCGTCACGCTGGCGTGACACTGGACGGCAGCCGCCACGCTGGCGTGACACTCGGCGAAAGAAGCGTTCTAGCGCTAGACCAGCTCGGGCACCCGCAGGTGGGCGATCGCCAGCTCGAATTCGGCGACGTCGATCACCTCGGCGCCCAGCTCCCGGACGCGCCTGCTGCGCAATTCGTTCGCCCGGTCGCTGTTGCGGGCCATCGCGTCCATCGAGTCGAACGTCGAGCACGACACCGCCCGTCGGCACGCCGGATGGTCGACCAGCAGGCTGGCGCTGCAGAACCCGTCGAGCTCCTCGAGCTCCGGCAGCACCGACGAGCGGTAGAAGTCCAGGGACCGGGTGAGCTGGTCCGGCACCACCTTGAGCCAGGTGGCCCGCACGCAGGCACCCTGCCGCGACGGATGGTCGCGGTGCAGCAAAGCGATGTCCCACTCCTCGACCCGCGCGCTGCCGTCGAACATCAGCGCGGCCTGATCGCGAATCGGGGCGACCCGTTCGGCGCTGGCGCGCATCGCGTCGATGCTGTCCCACGAGCTGGTGGCGATGCAGGTCCCGGACTGCCGGTCGACCAACAGCGACAGCCCGACACACCCCTCGATCTCGGTGAGGGCGGGCATGACGACATCGCGAACGTGCGCGATCCCGATGTCGACCGACAAGGGTTGCGCCTGGATGGTGGTGGATCGTGCGTACACGGCCGACCTCCTCTGTAGGGCTTATATCCAAGGAGCCCGTGGCGCCACCGGCCCCACCAGTTACCTTCCTCCTGCCCAATGCGCCCCGCAATGCCCAAATGTGGTCGCGCTCACAATCGATTGGCTGCCCGCAACGTGCGCGCCGTAGGCTGGTTCGGATGCATACCGACGTGCTGGACGTGGACACAACACGACGCCGCATCGTCGATCTGACCGAGGCGGTGCGGGGCTTCTGCTGGTCGAGGGGCGACGGGTTGTGCAACGTGTTCGTCCCGCACGCCACCGCGGGCGTCGCCATCATCGAAACGGGGGCCGGCTCCGACGAAGACCTGCTCGACACGCTGGAACGGCTGCTGCCGCGCGACGACCGGTATCGGCACTCGCACGGCTCGCCGGGCCACGGCGCGGATCACGTGATGCCGGCGCTGGTCGCGCCGTCGGTGACCGTGCCGGTCTCCGGGGGCGAGCCGATGCTGGGCACCTGGCAAAGCATCGTGCTGGTCGATTTGAACCGGGACAACCCACAACGCTCGGTGCGGCTGAGCTTTCTGGAGGGTTAGCGGCCCGGTAGCCAGCTACTCCAGCGAATACGCTGGAATAGACGTTCACGCGACAAAGCAACACGCGACAAAGCAAAAGGAAGAAGCGGACTCCAAGTGCAGACACACGAGATCAGGAAGCGGTTTCTTGATCATTTCGTGAAGGCGGGCCACACCGAGGTGCCGAGCGCATCGGTGATCCTCGACGACCCCAACCTGCTGTTCGTCAACGCGGGCATGGTCCAGTTCGTGCCGTACTTCCTGGGAGCGCGCACGCCGCCGTACTCGACGGCCACCAGCATCCAAAAGTGCATCCGCACGCCCGACATCGACGAGGTGGGCATCACCACCCGGCACAACACCTTCTTTCAGATGGCCGGCAACTTCTCGTTCGGCGATTACTTCAAGCGCCGCGCCATCGAGCTGGCGTGGACTCTGCTGACCAACGGGTTGTCCGAGGGCGGCTACGGCCTGGATCCCGAAAGGATCTGGACGACGGTCTATTTCGACGACGACGAGGCCGTGCAGCTGTGGCAGGAGATGGCCGGGCTGCCGGCCGAGCGGATCCAGCGCCGCGGCATGGAAGACAACTACTGGTCCATGGGCATCCCCGGCCCGTGTGGCCCGTCGTCGGAGATCTACTACGACCGCGGCGAAGAGTTCGGGGTCGGTGGCGGCCCGGTGGCCAACGAAGACCGCTACATCGAGATCTGGAACCTCGTGTTCATGCAGAACGAACGCGGCGAGGGCACTTCCAAGACCGACTTCGAAATCCTCGGCCCGTTGCCCCGCAAGAACATTGACACCGGCATGGGCGTCGAGCGGGTCGCGTTCATCCTGCAGGGCGTGCACAACGTGTACGAGACCGACCTGCTGCGGCCCGTCATCGACGCGGTGGCCGCCCGCGCGCCGCGCGGATATGACGTGGGCAACCACTCCGACGATGTGCGCTACCGGGTGATCGCCGACCACAGCCGCACCGCGGCGATCCTGATCGGCGACGGCGTCACGCCCGGCAACGACGGCCGCGGCTACGTGCTGCGCCGGCTGCTGCGCCGGGTGATCCGTTCGGCCAAGCTGCTCGACATCGACGGGCCCATCGTCGGCGAGTTGATGACCACCGTGCGCGACGCGATGGGGCCGTCGTATCCCGAACTGGTCGCCGACTTCGACCGGATCAGGCGCATCGCCGTCGCCGAGGAGACCGCGTTCAACCGCACGCTGGCGGCCGGTTCCAAGCTGTTCGACGAGGTCGCCGGCATCACCAAAGAGGCTGGGGCCAAAGCGATCTCGGGCTCGGACGCTTTCACGCTGCACGACACCTACGGCTTCCCGATTGAGCTGACCCTGGAGATGGCCGCCGAGGCGGGCCTGCAGGTCGATGAGATCGGCTTCCGGGAACTGATGGCCGAGCAGCGCCGGCGCGCGAAGGCGGACGCCGCCGCTCGCAAGCACGCCCACGCCGACCTGAGCGCATATCGGGAGCTGGTCGACGCCGGCCCGACGGAATTCACCGGCTTCGACGAATTGTCCTCCGAGGCAAAGATTCTGGGCATCTTCGTGGACGGCAAGCGGGTCCCGGTCGTCACGCACGGCGCCGAGGGCGCGCAGCAAGTCGAACTGGTGCTGGACCGCACGCCGCTCTACGCCGAGTCCGGCGGTCAGATCGCCGACGAGGGCACCATCAGCGGGACCGGCGCAGGCGCGAGCGCCCGCGCGGCGGTCACCGACGTGCAGAAGATCGCGAAAACCCTGTGGGTGCATCGGGTCAACGTCGAATCCGGGGAGTTCGTGGAGGGCGACACCGTGGTCGCCGCGGTCGATCCGGAATGGCGCCGGGGCGCCACCCAGGGCCACTCGGGCACCCACATGGTGCATGCCGCGCTGCGACAGGTGCTGGGCCCCAACGCCGTTCAGGCGGGATCGCTGAACCGCCCCGGCTACCTGCGGTTCGACTTCAACTGGCAGGGTCCGCTGTCCGACGAGCAGCGCACCCAGGTCGAAGAGGTCACCAACCAGGCCGTCCAGGCCGACTTCGAGGTGCACACGTTCACCGAGCAGCTGGAGAAGGCCAAGGCGATGGGCGCAATGGCAATGTTCGGCGAGGCCTACCCGGACGAGGTGCGGGTGGTCGAGATCGGCGGGCCGTTCTCGCTCGAGCTCTGCGGCGGGACCCACGTGCACAACTCCGCTCAGATCGGGCCGGTGACCATCCTGGGCGAATCGTCGGTCGGCTCCGGCGTGCGCCGGGTGGAGGCCTACGTCGGGCTGGACTCCTTCCGCCACCTGGCCAAGGAGCGCGCGCTGATGGCGGGGCTGGCCTCGTCGCTGAAGGTGCCGTCCGACGAGGTGCCCGCCCGGGTGGCCGGACTGGTGGAGCGGCTCAAGGCGGCCGAGAAGGAACTCGAACGCGCACGGCTGGCGAGCGCGCGCGCCGCCGCGACCAACGCGGCGGCCGGCGCGGAGCGTATCGGTAACGTCCGTGTGGTGGCGCAACGCATGTCGGCGGGGATGACGGCCGGCGACCTGCGCTCCCTGGTGGGCGACATCCGCGGCAAGCTGGGCAGCGACCCCGCCGTGGTGGCGCTGATCTCCGAGGGAGAGGGGGGCAGTGTGCCGTACGCGGTCGCCGCCAACCCCGCCGCCCAGGACCTCGGGCTCCGCGCCAACGACCTGATCAAGCAGCTCGCCGCGACGGTCGACGGCCGCGGCGGAGGCAAGCCGGACCTGGCGCAGGGTTCCGGAAAGGACCCCAGCCGCATCGACGCGGCGCTGGAGGCGGTCCGCTCCGAGATAGCGCGGGTCGGCTGAGTGGTCCCCGCACAGCATCGCGTGCCCGACCGGCCCGGCGACCCTGACCAGGATCCCGGCCGGGGGCGGCGGCTCGGCATCGACGTCGGCAGCGTGCGCATCGGCGTCGCCAGCAGCGACCCCGACGGCATCCTGGCCACCCCGGTGGAAACCGTGCGCCGTGACCGCTCCGGCAAGCACGTGCGCCGACTGGCCGAGCTGGCCGCCGAACTCGGCGCGGTCGAGGTGGTCGTCGGGCTGCCACGCACGCTGGCCGACCGCACCGGTCCGTCGGCGATCGACGCGATGGAGCTGGCCGACACGCTGGCCCAGCGGATCGCCCCCACGCCCGTGCGCCTGGCCGACGAGCGCCTGACCACCGTGAGCGCGCAGCGCTCGCTGCGCGCGGCCGGCGTCCGCGCCCGCGAACAGCGGGCCGTGATCGACCAGGCGGCCGCGGTGGCCATCCTGCAGAGCTGGCTCGACCAGCGCCGCGCCGCCCTGACGGCGGGGGAGCCCGCCGATGGTTGACAGCGCACGACGGCAACGCGCCGAGCCCGAGGCGGTCGGCACGTCGCGGAAGCGCAGCCGCGTCGCCCGGAACCGGGCCGAACGGGGCCGACGCCAGCGGCGGTTCGCCGGCAAGATCGTGCTCGCGGTCGTCGCCGTCGTCGTGCTGGTGGCCGTGTTCGTCGGCGCCAAGCTGTGGCACACGGTGTTCGGAGCCGGCGACGACTACGCCGGAAATGGCAAGCAGGACATCGTGATTCAGATCAAGGACGGTGACTCGACCACCAACGTCGGGGAGACGCTGCAGCACGAGCAGGTGGTCAAGACCGTCCGGGCATTCGTCAACGCCGCGCACGGCAACAGCAAGATCTCCTCGATCCAGCCCGGCTTCTACCGAATGCGCACCGAGATCCCGGCGGCCGACGCCGTCGCGCGGCTGGCCGATCCGAACAGCCGGGTGGGCCGGCTGGTCATCCCGGAGGGCCGTCAGCTCGACGACACCACCGACATGAAGACCAACGTGGTGACCCCGGGGATCCTGACGCTGATCTCCCGCGCCACGTGCGTGACCCTCGACGGCAACCAGCACTGCGTCGCGGTGGAGGAGCTGCGGGCGGCGGCGACCAACAGCGCGCCCGCCGCGCTCGCGGTGCCGCCGTGGGCCGTCGAACCCTTCACCGAGCTCGGCAAGGACCATCGCCGGATCGAGGGGCTGATCGCGCCGGGAACCTTCAACGTGGACCCGTCCGCCTCTGCCGAGACCATCCTGTCGAGCCTGATCAGCGCCGGGGGCGTCGAGTACATGAAGTCCGGGTTGGTGGACACCGCCCAGTCCATGGGCCTGTCGCCGTACGACATCCTGGTGGTGGCCTCGCTGGTGGAGCAGGAATCCAAGTCGCAGGACTTCGCGAAGGTCGCGCAGGTGATCTACAACCGCCTGCACGCCCACCACACGCTGGAATTCGACTCGACGGTCAACTACCCGCTGGATCGCCGGGAGGTGGCCACCACCGACGCCGACCGCGCCCAGAAGACGCCGTGGAACACCTACGTGTCGCAGGGGCTGCCCGCGACGGCGATCTGTTCGCCGGGCGTCGACGCGCTGCGCGCCGCCGAGCATCCCGAGCCCGGCGACTGGCTGTACTTCGTCACCATCGACGCCCAGGGGACGACGCTGTTCACCAAGGATTATCAGCAGCATCTGGCCAACATCGAGCTGGCTAAGCGCAACGGTGTCCTCGATAGCGCGCGCTGAGGGCGGACCCCGGAAAGCGGCGGTGCTCGGCAAGCCGATCGCCCACTCGAAGTCCCCGCAGCTGCACCTGGCCGCCTACCGGGCGCTGGGCCTGCTGGACTGGACCTACGACCGCATCGAATGTGACGGCGAGCGGCTGCCGGCCGTCGTCGGCGGCTTCGGGCCCGAGTGGGTCGGGGTGTCGGTCACCATGCCGGGCAAGTTCGCGGCGCTGCGCTTCGCCGACGAGCGCACCGAGCGGGCCGAACGGGTGGGGTCGGCCAACACCCTGGTCCGCACGCCCGCCGGCTGGCGGGCCGACAACACCGACATCGACGGCGTCGCGGGGGCGCTTTCGTCGGCCACCGGGCCCGCGCTGGTGTGCGGGTCGGGCGGCACCGCGCCGGCGGCCGTCCTGGGCCTGGCGCAGCTGGGCGTCCCCGCCATCACCGTCGTCGCGCGCAACCCCGACAAGGCCGCCCGGCTGGTGGAGTTGGGCACCGGAATCGGGGTCCGGACGCGGTTCGTGAACATCGACGACGACGGCCTAGGGACCGCGGTGGCCGCCGCCGAGGTGCTGGTCAGCACGATCCCCGCCGACGTCGCGGCGCGGTACGCGGGCACCCTCGCCGCGATCCCGGTCCTGCTGGACGCCGTCTACGACCCGTGGCCCACGCCGCTGGCCGCCGCGGTGGCCGCCGCCGGCGGCCGCGTGATCAGCGGCCTGCAGATGTTGTTGCACCAGGCGTTCACCCAGGTCGAGCTATTCACAGGGCAACCGGCGCCGCGAGAGGCCATGGCCGCCGCTCTGGGCTAACGTCCCGCACGTCGGATGCCCCAGGTCAACAACCGAGCGTGGGGCCTAGGGACGACATCGCCACCGTTTTCGTACCTAGCCCCACACTCGCGGCGCACACAGGAGAACCCATGCGGCTTGGAGCGGTTGTGGCGGTGCTCGCGTGGCTGTTGCTGCTGAGCGGCTGCGACGTCCGCGAGCGCCGGTTGCCGAACGTGCTCACGCTGCCCGGGGCCGGGGTGATCCTGCTGACGGCAGCGGTGGCCGGGCGCGGCTGGGCCGCGCTGGCCGGCGCGACGGCGCTGACCGCGATCTATCTGCTGGTGCACTCGCTCGCCCCGGCCGGGATGGGCGCCGGGGACGTCAAGCTGGCGATCGGCCTCGGGGCGCTGGCGGGCTGTTTCGGGGTCGGGACGTGGTTCCTGGCCGCGCTGGCCGCGCCGCTGCTGACGACGGTGTTCGCGGCGCTGTGCGGCGCGCGGGCGGTGCCCCATGGCCCGTCGATGTGCCTGGCCACCGCCACCGCGATCGGCCTGTTTCTCGGGATTTAAGCCCGCGCCGGACCCCATGGGAGAATGGCCGGGTGTTGCGTTGGATCACCGCCGGGGAGTCGCATGGCCGTGCGTTGGTGGCCATGCTCGAGGGCATGGTCGCCGGCGTGGAGGTCACCTCCACCGATATCGCCGACCAATTGGCCCGCCGCCGGCTCGGGTACGGGCGCGGCGCGCGGATGAAGTTCGAGCGCGACGCGGTGACCGTGCTGTCCGGGGTCCGCCACGGCATCACGCTGGGCGGCCCCATCGCCATCGAGATCGGCAACACCGAGTGGCCCAAATGGGAGACCGTGATGGCCGCCGACCCGGTGGACCCGGCGGAGCTGGCCAACATCGCGCGCAACGAACCGCTCACCCGCCCGCGGCCCGGGCACGCCGACTACGCCGGCATGCTCAAGTACGGCTTCGACGACGCCCGCCCGGTCCTGGAGCGCGCCAGCGCCCGGGAGACCGCCGCCCGCGTCGCGGTGGGCACGGTCGCGCGGTCCTTCCTGCGCCAGGCGCTCGGCGTCGACGTGCTCTCCCACGTCATCGCGATCGGCCCGTCGGCGCCCTACGACGGCCCCCCGCCCCGCCCCGAAGACCTGCCCGCGATCGACGACAGCCCCGTGCGCGCGTATGACGAGGAGGCTGAGAAGTCCATGATCGCCGAGATCGAGGCGGCCAAGAAGGACGGCGACACCCTCGGCGGCGTGGTCGAGGTGGTGGCGACAGGCCTGCCGGTGGGCCTGGGCTCGTTCACCAGCGGCGACAACCGGCTGGACAGCCAGCTCGCCGCCGCGGTGATGGGCATCCAGGCCATCAAGGGCGTGGAGATCGGCGACGGCTTCGAGACGGCGCGCCGCCGCGGCAGCCGCGCGCACGACGAGATGTATCCCGGCCCCGACGGCGTGGTCCGCTCGACGAACCGCGCCGGTGGGCTGGAGGGCGGCATGACCAACGGCCAGCCGCTGCGGGTGCGGGCCGCGATGAAGCCGATCTCCACCGTGCCGCGCGCGCTGGCCACCGTCGACATGGCGACCGGCGACGAGGCCGTCGCCATCCACCAGCGCTCGGACGTGTGCGCGGTGCCCGCCGCGGGGGTGGTGGTCGAGGCCATGGTGGCGCTGGTGCTCGCCCGCGCGGCGCTGGAGAAGTTCGGCGGCGACTCGCTCACCGAAACCCGGCGCAACATCGAGGCGTATCAGCGCGCGGTCGCCGACCGGGAAGCGCCGGCCGCCCGGGGGACCGCTTGATGGCGCCCAAGGCGGTACTCGTCGGGCTGCCGGGCTCCGGCAAGTCCACCATCGGGCGGCGCCTGGCCAAGGCGCTCGGCGTCGAGTTCCTCGACACCGACGCGGCGATCGAGCAGCGGACCGGGCGCAGCATCGCCGACATCTTCGCCACGGACGGCGAGCAGGAGTTCCGCCGCATCGAGGAGGACGCGGTGCGTGCCGCGTTGGCCGACCATGACGGCGTGGTGTCGCTCGGCGGCGGCGCGGTCACCAGCCCCGGGGTCTGCGAGGCGCTCGCCGGCCACACGGTCATCTACCTGGAGATCAGCGCCGGCGAAGGCGTGCGGCGCACCGGCGGCGGCGCAGTGCGCCCGCTGCTCGCCGGCCCCGACCGCGCCGAGAAGTTCAAAGCGCTGATGGCCAAACGGGCCCCGCTGTACCGCCGCGTCTCGACGATCCGCGTCGACACCAACCGCCGCAACCCCGGGGCGGTGGTGCGCTACATCGTGTCCCGGCTGCAGACGCCGGAGAACGCTCACGCGGAGGCCACCACATGACCGCGCCCGTCACCGTCGAGGTGGCTGTCGAACCGCCCTACCCGGTGGTCATCGGCACTGACCTGGGCGACCGGCTCGTCGAACTGCTCTGCGACCGGCACCGGGTGGCGGTCGTACACCAACCGGTGCTGGCGCACACCGCGGAAGCGATCCGAAGCCGCTTGGCGGACAAGGGCGTTGACGCCCATCGCATCGAAATCCCGGACGCCGAGGCCGGCAAGGACCTACCGGTCGTCGGCTTCCTCTGGGAAGTGCTCGGCCGCATCGGGATTGACCGCAAAGACGCGGTGGTGAGCCTGGGCGGCGGGGCGGCCACCGACGTCGCCGGGTTCGCGGCGGCCACCTGGCTGCGCGGCGTCGACGTGGTCCACATTCCCACCACGCTGCTGGGCATGGTCGACGCGGCCGTCGGCGGCAAGACCGGCATCAACACCGACGCGGGCAAGAACCTGGTGGGCGCGTTTCACCAGCCGCTGGCGGTGCTGGTCGACCTGGCGACCCTGGAAACGTTGCCGCACAACGAACTCGTCGCCGGGATGGCCGAGGTCGTCAAGGCCGGGTTCATCGCCGACCCGGTGATCCTCGACCTCATCGAGGCCGACCCGCAAGCCGCCGTGGACCCGACCGGTGACGTGCTGCCGGAACTGGTCCGGCGCTCGATCGCCGTCAAGGCGAAGGTGGTCGCCGCCGACGAGAAAGAGTCGGAGCTGCGCGAAATCCTCAACTACGGCCACACCTTGGCGCATGCGATCGAACGCAGGGAACGCTACGAGTGGCGCCACGGCGCCGCGGTGTCCGTGGGCCTGGTCTTCGCCGCGGAGCTGGCCCGCCTCGCCGGGCGCCTCGACGACGCGACCGCGCAGCGCCACCGCACCGTCCTTTCGGCGCTGGGCCTGCCGGTCGCCTATGACGCCGACGCGCTGCCGCAGCTGCTGGAATACATGGCCCAGGACAAGAAGTCGCGGGCCGGTGTGCTCAGGTTCGTGGTCCTCGACGGGCTGGCGAAGCCGGGGCGGCTGGCCGGGCCCGACCCGTCGCTGCTGGCGGCCGCGTACGCGGGGCTGTCGGAGGAAGAAGGGGCCCGATGACCACCACCGTCAACGTCATCAACGGCCCGAACCTGGGCCGGCTGGGCCGCCGCGAGCCCGACGTCTACGGCGACACCACGCACGACGAACTGACCGCGCTCATCGAGCGGGAGGCCACCGCTCTCGGGTTGAAAGCCGTTGTGCGCCAAAGTGATAGCGAAGGGCAGCTGCTGGACTGGATCCATGCGGCCGCCGATGCCGGCGAACCGGTGATCCTCAACGCCGGCGGCCTCACCCACACATCGGTGGCGCTGCGCGACGCGTGCGCGGAGCTGCGAGCGCCCCTGATCGAGGTGCACATCTCCAATGTGCATGCCCGCGAGGAGTTTCGGCGCCACTCGTACCTCAGCCCCGTCGCGACCGGGGTGATCGTCGGGCTGGGAATTCAGGGCTACCTGCTCGCCCTGCGCTACCTGGCGGACGCCGCCAAGGCCTAGTTCTTCTTGGGTTCCTTGCCCGGCTTCGTGGCGTCGTCACCGCCGTCGGTGCGGATCACCTCGGTCTTCGGCTCGTGGTCGGCCGCGGTGCGGATCGTCTCGGTCGGCTCGTCACGCTCGGCCGTGGCGACCGAAGCGGTCCGCTCCTCGTGCTGGGCGCCCGCGGTGGGAATCTCACCGGTCGGCGCGTCGTCACCGCGCACCGCGGAGAACACGTCGGTGTCGGCGCGCTCCTCGTCCGCTCCCTTCTGCCGGGGCGGGGGATTGCGGTCCACCCGCCAACGGCCGATGGTCACGCCGATGATCCCCGGCAGGAACACGCAAAGGGCGGTGAACGCCGCGAACGTCGTCACCTCGTTGATCAGCCCACCCGTGTAGAGGCCGTTGTACACCAGCGAGATGAGCCAGGACACGGCCCCGCTGAGGATGCCGGCCACCAGGCCGGCCAGCAGCCACGTCATCGCCAGGTCGCGCCGCCGGTCCGGGTCGGGGTTCGCGATGGCGTCGGCCCGGCCGTCGACCACCCCCCATACGGCCACGCCGATGACGAACAGCAGGAGCAGCACCACGCTGAACAGCCCGGCCTGGGTCTGCCACGCGTTGATCAACGCGCCTTGAACCAAGCGAACGACAACCATCGCCGCGGCGTAGACCAATCCGCGCAGCATCCAGGACCTCATGGGCAATCAGCGTAGCGAGTACCGTCAAGGGTCGTGACACATTCTCAGCGTCGGGACAACCTGAAAGCGCAACTGGGTGCCAGTGGACTGGACGCGATGCTGGTCAGCGACCTGAACAACGTGCGCTACCTGTCGGGGTTCACCGGATCGAACGGCGCGTTGCTGGTTTTCGCCGACGATCGCGGCCCCGTGCTGGCCACCGACGGCCGGTACCGCACCCAGGCCGCCGAACAGGCGCGGGGGCTCGAGATCGCCATCGAACGTGCCCTCGGGCGCTATCTGGTCGGCCGCGCCGCCGCGGACGGGGTTTCGAAGCTGGGCTTCGAGAGCAACGTGGTGACCGTCGACGCCTTCGACGCCCTGACCAGCGAACTCGGCGAGCGCAGCGCGGCCACCGAGCTGATGCGCGCCGCCGGGACCGTCGAGGCGCTGCGGGAGATCAAGGACGACGGCGAGGTGGCGCTGCTGCGGCTGGCCTGTGAGGCGGCCGACGCCGCGCTCGCCGATCTGATCGAGCGCGGCGGCCTGCGGCCGGGCCGAACCGAACGCGAGGTGAGCCGGGACCTGGAGGCGCTGATGCTCGACCACGGCGCCGACGCGATCTCGTTCGAGACCATTGTGGCCGCCGGGCCGAATTCGGCGATCCCGCATCACCGCCCCACCGATGCGGTGCTGGCCACCGGTGACTTCGTCAAGATCGATTTCGGCGCGCTGGTGGCCGGCTATCACTCCGATATGACCCGCACGTTCGTGCTCGGCAAGGCCGCCGACTGGCAGCTGGAGATCTACCAGCTGGTCGCCGATGCCCAGCGGGCCGGCCGCGAGGCGCTGCGGCCGGGCGCGAGTCTGCGCGACGTCGACGGCGCGGCGCGTCAGCTGATCGTCGACGCGGGCTACGGCGAGCAGTTCGGCCACGGCCTGGGTCACGGCGTGGGGCTGCAGATCCACGAGGCACCGGGAATCGGCGCCACGTCCACCGGCACCCTGTTGGCGGGTTCGGTGGTGACCGTCGAGCCCGGCGTCTACCTGCCGGGCCGCGGCGGCGTGCGCATCGAGGACACCCTGGTCGTGCCCCACGAGGAGGCGGCGGCCCGCGGGCACGCGCCGGAACTGCTGACCCGGTTCCCCAAGGAGTTGGCGGTCCTCAGCTAGGTCACGTGCGCCCTGTGGCCGGCGGGCGCCCCGGGGTAAAGTCGGGTGGCGTGAACGGGGTGGAGCCAATCGAACGTGGCCTGGCGCGCCTGCGGGACTTCCGGTGGGACCTGAACGCCCAGCCGCTGCGGGAGCTGCGGCTCGAGGTCGACATCGTGTATTTCACCGTCCCGGTGCCGTTTTCCGGCGGGAGGAAGCTCAGCGTTCCCTTCTTGACGATGATCAAGCGGGTACCCCCTTCGCCCACCGGGCCGGCCGAGACCGGCCCGTAACGCGAGAGCGGAAGGCAAGCTTCCCGCCGGTCATGGGCCACCCGACGCGGGGGCACCGGCCGACTGCCGCTCTAGACTGACGAACAAGTTGCAGACAGTCGGCGAACGACTGTCCATCCCTTAGGAGATACACCGAACCGTGGCAAGCACCGCCGATTTCAAGAACGGACTGGTGCTGGTGATCGATGGCCAGCTCTGGCAGATCGTCGAGTTCCAGCACGTCAAACCCGGCAAGGGACCCGCCTTCGTGCGCACCAAGCTCAAGAACGTGCTTTCCGGCAAGGTCGTCGACAAGACGTACAACGCCGGCGTGAAGGTGGAGACCGCCACGGTCGACCGGCGCGACACCACCTACCTGTACCGCGACGGCTCGGACTTCGTGTTCATGGACAGCCAGGATTACGAGCAGCACCCCCTGCCGGAATCGCTGGTCGGCGACGCCGCCCGGTTCCTGCTCGAGGGCCTGCCGGTCCAGGTGGCGTTCCACAACGGGGCGCCGCTGTACATCGAGCTGCCGGTGGCGGTCGAGATGGAGGTCACCCACACCGAGCCGGGCCTGCAGGGCGACCGGTCGAGCGCCGGCACCAAGCCCGCCACCGTGGAGACCGGGGCCGAGATTCAGGTGCCGCTGTTCATCAACACCGGGGACAAGCTCAAGGTGGACACGCGCGACGGCAGCTACTTGGGGCGCGTCAACGCGTGAGCAGGCCCGTCAGGGGACGCCATCAGGCCCGCAAGCGCGCCGTTGACCTGCTGTTCGAAGCCGAGGCCCGCGGGCTGGGCCCGGCCGAGCTCGTCGACGTGCGAACCGCGCTGGCCGAGACAAACCCCGACGTGGCGCAGCCGCAGCCCTACACGGTCGCGGCGGCCCGCGGGGTCGGCGAGCACGCCGCCCACATCGACGACCTGATCAGCTCGCACCTGCAGGGCTGGACGCTGGACCGGCTGCCCGCCGTGGACCGCGCCATCCTGCGGGTGGCGGTATGGGAGCTGCTCTACGCCGACGACGTCCCGGAGCCGGTCGCCGTGGACGAGGCCGTGCAGCTGGCCAAGGAACTGTCCACCGACGATTCGCCGGCCTTCGTCAACGGCGTGCTGGGCCAGGTCATGCTGGTGACGCCGCAGATCCGGGCGGCCGCCGCGGCGGTCCGGTCCAGCGCGGCGCGCGCGCCGGAGAACGAGGAACCGCAGGGGTGACCCGGCTGGAGCTGCGCGCCGTCATCGCGGGCTTGCTGGCCGCGACCGTGGTGCTGGGCGCCGTCGTCTGCGCGGCCTTCGGGTGGACCATCGTCGCCTCGGCCCTGTCGATCTACGGGCTCGCGGTGGGCGCCTGGCTGTACCACTGCGTCGAACGGCTGATCGTGGCCCGCCGCATCAGCACGGTTCGCAGCGCGGCAAAGCCGCTGCAGCCCCTGCTGCCGGTGATGGCGGCGATCATGGGCCTGACGCAGGCCGTGGTGCGATCGCTGTCCGACGTCACCGAGCTGCCGGCCCGTCGCTGGGATCTCCCGGTGCTGCGCTGGGTGGACGGCACGCGCGCCAACCGGCGCGTGGTGGACGCCGACGACGGTGACGACGGGATCACCGAATCGACCTGAGGCGAAACGATCACGTGGGCGGCGCGGCGGGGTGAGAATACAAGTCGCTCAGAAGAACAGGTGAGATCATGACTCGATACACCACCCAGCCGCGACGACTCCGCGTCTCCGCGCTCGCGGCGGTGGCCAACCCGTCCTACGCCCGCATCGACACCTGGAACCTGCTCGACGACGCGTGCCGCCACCTCGCCGAGGTCGACCTGGCCGGGCACGACAAGACGCACGACGTGGCCCGGGTGAAACGGTTGATGGACCGCATCGCCGCCTACGAGCGGTACTGGCTGTACCCCGGCGCGGCGAACCTGGCGACCTTCCGCGCGCACCTGGAGAGCCTGTCCACGGTGCGGCTCACCGAAGAGGTTTCCATGGCCGTGCGGCTGTTGAGCGAATACGGCGACCGCGCAGGGCTTTTCGACACCTCAGCGCCGCTGGCCGACCAGGAGCTGGTGGCCCAGGCCAAAAAACAGCACTTTTACACCGTGCTGCTCGCCGACGACGCCCCCGCGACGGCCCCCGACTGCCTGGCCGAATGCCTGCGGGCGCTGCGCAACCCCTCCGACGACGTGCAGTTCGAAATCCTGGTGGCGCCCAGCGTCGAGGACGCCATCGCAGCCGTCGCCCTGAACGGCGAGATCCAGGCCGCGATCATCCGCGACGACCTGCCGCTGCGCTCCCGAGACCGGCTGCCGCTGATGAACACCCTGCTCGGGGCCAACGAGGACGTGGACATCCCCGACCGCGCCAACGACTGGGTGGAGTGCGGCGAATGGATCCGCGAGCTGCGGCCCCACATCGATCTGTACCTGCTCACCGACGAGTCGATCGCGGCCGGCGACGACACCGAGCCCGACGTATACGACCGGACGTTCTACCGGCTCAACGACGTGACCGACCTCTACAGCACCGTGCTCGCGGGGCTGCGGAACCGTTTCTCCACACCGTTTTTCGACGCGCTGCGCGCGTACGCGGCGGCGCCGGTGGGGCAGTTCCACGCGCTGCCGGTCGCGCGCGGTGCCAGCATCTTCAACTCGAAGTCCTTGCAGGACATGGGCGAATTCTACGGCCGCAACATCTTCATGGCCGAGACCTCGACCACCTCCGGCGGCCTCGACTCGCTGCTCGACCCGCACGGCAACATCAAGAAGGCGATGGACAAGGCCGCGCACACGTGGAATTCCAACCACACGTATTTCGTCACCAACGGCACCTCGACGGCCAACAAGATCGTCGTGCAGTCGCTGACCCGGCCGGGCGACATCGTGCTGATCGACCGCAACTGCCACAAGTCGCACCACTACGGGCTGGTGCTGGCCGGGGCGTACCCGCTGTACCTGGACGCATACCCGTTGCCGCAGTTCGCCATTTACGGGGCGGTGTCGCTGCGCACCATCAAGCAGACGCTGCTCGACCTCGAGGCGGCCGGCCAACTGCACCGCGTGCGCATGCTGCTGCTGACCAACTGCACCTTCGACGGGGTGGTCTACAACCCGTTGCAGGTCATGCAGGAGGTGCTGGCGATCAAGCCCGACATCTGCTTCCTGTGGGACGAGGCGTGGTACGCCTTCGCCACCGCGGTGCCGTGGGCACGGCAGCGCACCGCCATGGTGTCGGCCGAGCGCCTCGAGCAGATGCTGGCCTCCCCGGAATACGCCGCCGAATACCGGAAATGGGCGGCCGAAATGGAACGGGTGCAAAACGGGGGGGACCGGTCCGACTGGGTGGATCGCCCGCTGCTGCCCGACCCCGCCAAGGCGCGGGTGCGGGTCTACGCGACGCACTCGACGCACAAGTCGCTCTCGGCGCTGCGGCAGGCGTCGATGATCCACGTCCGCGACCAGGACTTCAATGCCCTGAACCGGGATGCCTTCGGTGAGGCGTTCCTGACCCACACCTCGACGTCGCCGAACCAGCAGTTGCTGGCGTCGCTGGACCTGGCGCGCCGCCAGGTCGACATCGAGGGTTTCCAGCTGGTCCGGCAGACCTACGACATGGCGCTGGTATTCCGGCATCGGGTGCGCCGAGACCGGTTGATCAGCAAGTGGTTCCGCATCCTCGACGAGTCCGACCTGGTGCCCGAGGAATTCCGGGCGTCGTCGGTGAGCTCGTACCGCGAGGTCAGGCAGGGCGCGCTGGCCGAATGGAACGAGGCGTGGCGCTCCGATCAGTTCGTGCTGGATGCGACGCGGGTGACCCTGTTCGTCGGCAAGACCGGGATGAACGGGTATGACTTCCGCGAGAAGATCCTGATGGAGCGATTCGGCATCCAGATCAACAAGACGTCGATCAACAGCGTGCTGTTGATCTTCACCATCGGCGTCACGTGGTCCAGCGTGCACTACCTCCTGGACGTATTACGCAGGGTCGCAACCGATTTCGACCGCGCCGAGAACGCGGCCAGCGTCGCCGACCGGGCGTTGCAGGAGCGTCACGTCGAGGAGATCACCCAGGACCTGCCGCACCTGCCCGACTTCAGCGAGTTCGACGTCGCCTTCCGGCCCGTCGACGCGTGCGTCTTCGGTG
This sequence comes from Mycobacterium sp. E3305, assembly GCF_001666785.1. NCBI lineage: Bacteria > Bacillati > Actinomycetota > Actinomycetes > Mycobacteriales > Mycobacteriaceae > Mycobacterium > Mycobacterium sp. E3305. The sequence continues at coordinate 18,106 of NZ_LZJA01000127.1, forward strand.
ACATGCGGTCGGCCTTCTACGCCGGCTACGAGGAGTCCGATCGCGAGCACGTCCTGATCGGCATGGCGGGGCGGCGGCTGGCCGAGGGCAAGACGCTGGTGTCCACCACGTTCGTCGTGCCCTACCCGCCGGGATTCCCGGTGCTGGTGCCCGGGCAGGTGGTCTCCAAGGAGATCATCTACTTCCTGGCCCAGCTCGACGTCAAGGAGATCCACGGGTACAACCCAGACCTCGGGCTGTCGGTCTTCACCGAGTCCGCGCTGGCGCGGATGGAGGCGCAGCGCAACGCGGCGCTGGCCGCGGTCGGTACCGCCTATCCGTCTTTCGAGTTGCCGTCGGACGCCACCGGCATGAACGGGGCCCGCAACGGTGATCGCGCCGCCGTGAGCGAAGACGCCTGAGTTAGCCGGCCTGCCGACCCGGATCCGACGTGGGCTGCGCGGGCCAGCCGAGCTCCCCTCGCAGGAGCCCGCGCGCGATCGCGTCGTGCCGGGCCGGGCTGCCGGCCGGAGCGCTCGTGGGGCAGGTGCAATTGAGGGTGTTGAACGGGCTGGGATCGGCGTTGGCCGGCGCGGCCGCCAGTAGGGCGGAGCCGAGGACCGTGGCGGCGAAAATCAGCAGTTGGGTGAGCGCGCCGTTCTGACGACGCGCGGGGCGTGCGGTATCAGACATGACAACTTAAGCGTAGGTCGCGGAGCTGGGAAGCCGCTGAGAGCGGTCAGGCGTCTTCCCGGGGCGCACTGGGGTGGCGTCCCGGCCGCTGCGGCAGCACGACGAGCAGGGCCACGATGACCGCGGCGAGCACCGCCGAGGCCAGCGGGCGGCTCAGGGCCAGGCCGCCGTCGGCCACCGGCTTGTCGATGAAGTCGCCGACCGTCGCGCCCAGCGGCCGGGTCAGGATGAACGCGACCCAGAACAACGCGACGCGCGAGATGCCGGTCCAGTAGTAGAGGGCGATCACCACGGCCAGGCCGGCCGCGAACACCAATGCGCCATGCTCGTAACCGAATCCGCGGGTGTCGGCCAGCCAATCGCCGAGCGCGGTGCCCAGGGTCTGCGAGAAGGTGATAGTCGCCCAATAGAAGGCCTCGACCTTCGGCGTCGACACGGTGGTGACCGATACGGTCCCCTCCGTCCAGCGCCAGAGGCCCAGGGTGGCCATCAGGCAACCCAACAGCAGCAGCGACCCTCCGGTGTACCCGATGCCCAGCGACCGGTCGGCGAAGTCGGCCAACGTCGTGCCGAACGTCGTCGACGCCACGATCGTCGCCCAGTACAGCGACGCATGGAAGCGCTTGGCCAGGATCTGTGCGGCAACCAGCACCACCAGCGCGACACCGAAGAGCGCGACCCCGGCGGCATAGCCCCAGTTCAGCGTCATCGTGACGGTATCGCCGCCGGTCTCACCCAAGGTGGTGGCCAAGATCTTGATGATCCAGAACCCCAGGGTTACCGCCGGAACCTTGGTCAACGCCTGCCGCGAAACGTCACTCATCCACAGTCCAGTTCGTGTCGGTGGTCATGCGCTTCGAGGGTAGCCGCGCTGAGAAAACGCCGTATTGACGCATAAGAAAAGGCTATGTTCACGCTGTGAATCGCCCTGGTGACGAGGTGGTTGCACCGCGTGGCCAAATGATCACGCACACAACGCAATTCGCAAATTCTGTCCCCTTGGACCGGACGTGAATGCTGAGCTCTTGTTATCAAATACCTTAGCGTTCAATAAGTTACGGTGTCGCCGCGGCGCCGAGGTGCCCGGCGAACGATGAAGCCCGTGCCACCATGGATTGCATGCTTACCGAGGCCGGCGGCGCACACCAACTCGGCGCGGGCGCGCGCTGGTCGGTCATGGCCGTCTCCCTGGGGGTTACGGCGACCTCGTTCCTGTTCATCAACGGCGTTGCGTTCCTGATCCCTTCGCTGCAGGGGCGCAGGGGCATTTCGTTGACCGAAGCGGGCCTGTTGTCATCGATGCCGAGTTGGGGCATGGTCGTCACGCTCGTGCTCTGGGGCTGGGTGCTGGACCGCGTCGGTGAGCGGGTCGTGCTGACCGCCGGTTCTGCGCTCACGGCGGTGGCGGCGTACGCGGCGGCGTCGGCCCACTCGATGGTGGCCGTCGGGGTCTTCCTGTTTCTCGGGGGGATGGCCGCCGCCAGCTGCAACACCGCCGGCGGCCGGCTGGTGTCCGCCTGGTTCCCGGCGCATCAACGGGGCCTGGCGATGGGCATCCGCCAGACCGCGCAACCGTTGGGGATCGCCCTGGGTGCGCTCGTGATACCGGAGCTGGCCGAGCGCGGTCCCCGTTCCGGGCTGATGTTCCTCGCGCTGATGTGCACGGTGGCCGCGATGGCCAGCGCGCTCGGGATCGTCGATCCGCCGCGAAAATCCCGCAAGATAGCCACCGAGGCCGAGCTGGCCAGCCCGTATCGCGGATCTTCCGTGCTCTGGCGAATTCACGCGGTGGGCGCCCTGCTGATGGTGCCGCAGACGGTGACCGTGACCTTCATGCTCGTGTGGCTGATACACCACCACGGGTGGTCGGTCGCCGCCGCCGGCGGCCTGGTCACCGTGTGTCAATTGCTGGGCGCGGCGGGCCGAATCGCCGTCGGGCGCTGGTCGGACCGCGTCGGCTCGCGGATGCGGCCGGTCCGCACCATCGCGGTCGGCGCCGCGCTGACCCTGTTGCTGCTCGCCCTGACCGACGGCACCGGTTCGGGTTACGACGTGTTGCTCATGGTCGTCATCTCGGTGCTCGCGGTGCTCGACAACGGGCTCGAGGCCACCGCCATCACCGAGTTCGCCGGACCGTTCTGGAGCGGGCGCGCGTTGGGTCTGCAGAACACCACCCAACGGCTGACGGCCGCCGCCGGGCCCCCGCTTTTCGGTGCGCTGATCATGGCCGCCGGATACCCGCCGGCCTGGGCGCTGTGCGCGTTGTTTCCGTTGGCGGCCGTGCCATTGGTGCCCGCGCGGTCGCGCCCTGCCGGATCGCAAGGTGTACCGCCGGGGCCCGGCCGCGATCCCGAGATGGTCGGCGCTTCGCGATAGCCCGTGCCCCAAACGGTTCCGCTCACCGCGATCGGAACCACGACGGCGGCGCCGGGGTGGCGCAATGGCCCGCCGGCTCCCGGTTTTGGCTGGTCGCCGATGAAAGCGCCCCGGCGCAATGCCCCGAGGCGCCGGCGGGGGCCCTCGTCGCTCGGCCGAAAAGCGCGCGTGAGCCGCGTTAGCGTGGCCGCGTGGCGCAACCGATCAGCAGCGAGCCCAGGGCCGACCGCGCCCGCCGGGTCGCCGACGTGTTGCGCCAACAGATCCACGCCGACGCCTATCCCGCCGGGTTGCCGGCCGAACACGACCTGGCGGCCGAATTCCTGGTGTCGCGCAACACCGTTCGCGAGGCGCTTGCGCTGCTGAAGCACGAGGGGCTGATCGACCGCGGGCCCAAGGTCGGCACGCACGTCGCCCAGCGCAAGTACTCGCACGGGCTGGACGCGTTGCTGGGGCTGAAGGAGACTTTCAAGAACCTGGGTGAGGTGCGCAACGAGGTGCGCGCCGCAATGCCCGTCGCCGCGCCGCCGTCGGTGGCCCGCCGGTTGGGGCTGGCGCCCGGCGAACAGGCGGTCTTCATCGAACGCCTGCGCTACCTCGGCGACCTGCCGCTCAGCCTCGATCTGACCTACCTGGCCCCGGGTATCGGGGAGCAGGTGCTGCGCCATCCGCTGGAGACCAACGATGTGTTCGCGCTCATCGAAGAGGTCAGCGGGCAGCGGCTGGGCTCGGCGTCGCTCGCGCTGGAGGCCATCCCCGCCGACGCGCATTCGGCGGCCACCCTGCAGGTGCCCGACGGGGCCGCACTGCTCATGCTGGAGCGGCTCACCAGTCTCGCCGACGGCACACCCGTTGACTTGGAGTACATCCGGATGCGTGGCGATCGAATCACCATGCGCGGCAGCCTGACAAGGAGCGATACATGACGCTGGTCAACAACACCCGGGCCGACGTGCCGGTGACGATCGACGAGTCGTTGTGCATCGACGGCTGCACCCTGTGCGTCGAGGTCTGTCCGCTGGACGCGCTGGCGATCAACCCCGACACCGGCAAGGCATTCATGCACGTCGACGAGTGCTGGTACTGCGGCCCCTGCGCGGCTCGGTGTCCGACCGGCGCCGTCACCGTGAACATGCCCTATCTCCTCCGCTGAAACCCGATGCCATCATGAAAAAGCATGCCCTCCGGCTGCTTTCGGTGGCGAGCGCGCTGGCCGTGTTCGCCAACGGGTGCTCGCTGGAATCGTTCTCGCAATCCTCCGGCGTGGTCAACGTCGTGGTGGGATACCAGTCGAAGACCATCAACACGGTGACCGCCGGCACGCTGCTGCGTGCGCAGGGCTACCTCGAGCGGCGGCTCGCCGACATCACCACCCGCACCGGCACCAGATACGCCGTGCGCTGGCAGGATTACGACACCGGCGCCCCGATCACCGCCCAGATGCTTGCCGAGAAGATCGACATCGGATCGATGGGCGACTACCCGATGCTGATCAACGGGTCCAAGACCCAGGCCAACCCGCTGGCCCGCACGGAAATGGTGTCGGTCACCGGCTACAACCCCAAGGGCGCGCTGAACATGGTTGTGGTGGCGCCCGATTCGCCGGCGACCGCGCTCGCCGACCTGGCCGGCGCCAAGGTGTCGGCCAGTGTGGGCTCCGCGGGCCACGGCACGTTGGTGCGTGCGCTGGGCAGGGCCGGCATCACCGGCGTCGAGGTACTCAACCAGCAGCCCCAGGTTGGCGCGTCCGCGCTGGAATCGGGTCAGGTGAACGGGCTTTCGCAGTTCGTCGCGTGGCCCGGGCTGCTGGTGTACCAGGGCAAGGCCAAGCTGCTGTACGACGGGGCCGAGCTGAACCTGCCGACGCTGCACGGCGTGGTGGTGCGACGCGCATATGCGTCCTCGCACCCGGAGGTGCTGGCGGCGTTCCTGCAGGCGCAACTGGACGCCACCGACTTCCTCAACGACAAGCCGCTCGAGGCGGCGCGCATCGTCGCCCAGGCCAGCGGTCTGCCGCAGGAGGTGGTGTACCTCTACAACGGCCCCGGCGGGACGTCGTTCGACACCACGCTCAAGCCGTCGCTGATCGACGCGCTGAAAAGCGATGTGCCCTACCTGAAATCGATCGGTGACTTCGCCGACCTCGACGTGGGGAAGTTCGCGGTGGACGATCCGCTGCGCGCGGTGTTCGCCGCCCGCGGGCTGGACTACGCCGCCACCCGGGCGCGGGCCACCAACCCGTCCCTGCTCTCCGGCGACCCCGCGCTGACCAGCGAGCTGTGGTTGGACGGCGCCGACACGACGAAGACGGTCGCGACCCCCACCGGCTTGCTGCGGGCGATCGCCGAGGCCACCGCCCGCGGCGGGAAAATCCGCGCGGCCTACGTTCCCGACGCCGAGCTCGGCACCCGGTGGTTCGCCGACAAGGCGGTGTGGGTGAAAGACGGCCGAAACTATCTGCCGTTCGGCACGCAGGCCGGGGCGCACCGGTACTTGGGGGCCCACCCGGGCGGCGTCGTGATGAATTACCAGCAGGCACTGGGAGGTTCGGTATGACCGTCGAAGCAGTGGCCGACCGGGCGCCCGGCGTGATCCCGACGCCCGCGCTCGCGCATCCGCGGCGGCGCACCTCCGCCTGGGGGTCGCGGCTGCTGCGGCTGGCGTCGGTGCTGGCCGCAATCGGGTTGTGGCAGTTGCTCACCGCGGGCAAGGTGCGGCTGCTGCTGCGGTTCGACACCTTGCCCACCGTCACGCAGATCGTGCACGCGCTGCAGCGGCGGCTCGGTGCCGGCGAGTACTGGCTCGACCTGGCGCAGTCGTTGATCCGCATCCTCACCGGCTTCGGGCTGGCGGCCGTGATCGGCGTGGCGACCGGTGTCCTGCTGGGCCGTTCGCGCCTGTTCGCCGACCTGTTCGGTCCCCTGGCCGAGTTGGCGCGCCCCGTCCCCGCGATCGCGATCGTGCCCGTGGCGATCCTGCTGTTCCCGACCGACGAGGCGGGCATCGTGTTCATCACGTTCCTCGCCGCCTACTTCCCGATCATGGTCAGCACCCGGCACGCCGTGCGGGCGCTGCCGACCCTGTGGGAGGACTCGGTGCGCACGCTGGGCGGTGGCCGGTGGGCGGTGCTGACCCAGGTGGTGCTGCCGGGCATCTTGCCGGGCGTGTTCGGCGGCCTGTCGGTCGGCATGGGCGTGGCCTGGATCTGCGTCATCTCCGCCGAGATGATCTCGGGCCGCCTCGGCGTCGGCTACCGCACCTGGCAGGACTACACCGTGCTGGCCTACCCGCAGGTGTTCGTCGGCATCATCACCATCGGCGTCCTCGGGTTCGCCACGTCGGCGGCCGTCGAGTTGGTCGGCCGGCGGGTGACGCGCTGGTTGCCCCGAGCACAGGAAGGCTTGCGATGACCACTGCGGCACAAACCGGAACCAGTCTTGAGCTCGAAGCGGTTCGGTTGTCCTACACCGGGACTCCGGTCATCGACGGGCTGAGCCTGACGGTGCGCCCCGGGGAGATCCTGGTGCTGACCGGGCCGTCGGGCTGCGGCAAGTCGACGCTGCTGCGCGCCCTGGCGGGGCTGCTGCGGCCCGACGCGGGCCGGGTGCTGGCCGACGGCGCGGAGGTCACCACCACCTCGGGTGACCGCGGCATGGTGTTCCAGGACAACGCGCTGCTGCCGTGGCGAACCGTGCGGTCCAACATCGAGCTGGCGCTGCGGCTGCGCGGCGAGCCCCGGGCCACCCGTCGCGCGCAGGCCGAGCGCTGGATCGACGAACTCGGGCTCGCCGGTTTCGGCCACTTCCTGCCCAAAAGCCTCTCCGGCGGGATGCGCCAACGGGTCCAGCTCGCCCGCGGCCTGGCGGGTGCGCCCCGCGCGGTGATGATGGACGAGCCGTTCGGCGCGCTGGATACTCAAACCCGGGCGGCCATGCAGCGGCTGTTGATCGACACCTGGCGCACCCATCCCACGACGATCGTCTTCGTCACCCACGACGTCGACGAGGCGCTCGCGCTGGGGGACCGGATCGTCGTGCTGGGCCGGGCCGGGGAGCCGCCCCGCGCATCCATCGACGTGCCCGATCCGCGCGGAGAGCTGCCGAGGGACGGGTTGCGCGCCGAAATCATTGCCGCCCTGGGCAACTTGGTGGCGGCATGATGGAGATCCCGGACCCGGCGACCCCCCTCCGCCTCGACTGCGACGTGCTGGTCATCGGCGGTGGGACCGCCGGCACCATGGCGGCGCTGTCGGCCGCCGAGCACGGCGCCCAGGTGCTGCTGTTGGAGAAGGCCCACGTCCGGCACTCCGGCGCGCTGGCGATGGGCATGGATGGCGTGAACAACGCCGTCATCCCGGGCAAGGCCGAACCCGAGGATTACGTTGCCGAGATCACCCGCGCCAACGACGGAATCGTCAACCAGCGCACCATCTATCAGACCGCCAGCCGAGGATTCGCGATGGTGCAGCGGCTGGAACGCTACGGGGTGAAGTTCGAGAAGGACGAACACGGCGAGTACGCGGTGCGCCGGGTGCACCGCTCCGGCTCCTACGTGCTGCCCATGCCGGAGGGCAAGGACGTCAAGAAGGCGCTGTACCGGGTGCTGCGGCAACGGTCGATGCGCGAGAAGATCCGCATCGAGAACCGGCTGATGCCGGTGCGGGTGCTGACGTCCGATGGCCGCGCCGTCGGCGCGGCGGCGCTGCACACCCGCACCGGTGAATTCGTCGCGGTCGGGGCGAAGGCGGTGATCCTGGCCACCGGAGCGTGCGGGCGGCTGGGGCTGCCCGCGTCGGGCTATCTGTACGGCACGTACGAGAACCCGACGAATGCCGGCGACGGGTACGCGATGGCCTTCCACGCGGGTGCGGAGCTGTCGGGAATCGAGTGCTTCCAAGTCAACCCGTTGATCAAGGATTACAACGGGCCGGCCTGTGCGTACGTCGCGAACCCGTTCGGCGGCTACCAGGTCAACGCACACGGTGAGCGGTTCGTGGACTCCGACTACTGGTCGGGTCAGATGATGTCGGAGGTGAAGAGCGAGATCGATTCCGCCCGCGGGCCCATCTACCTCAAGGTCTCCCACCTGCCCGACGAGACGCTGACCGCGCTGGAGAACATCCTGCACACCACCGAACGGCCGACGCGGGGCACCTTCCACGCCAACCGCGGCCACGACTACCGCACCCACGACATCGAGATGCACATCTCCGAAATTGGTTTGTGCAGTGGGCATTCGGCTTCCGGGGTCTGGGTCGACGAACACGCCCGCACCACGGTGCCCGGGCTGTACGCCGCCGGCGACCTGGCCTGCGTCCCGCACAACTACATGATCGGGGCGTTCGTCTTCGGCGATCTCGCCGGCACCGACGCGGCCGCGGCCTGCGCGGAAATCACTGCGCCGCAACAACTTCCGGGCGACCAACTGCGCGAGGCGCACGACCTGATCTACCGGCCGCTGCGGCATCCGGACGGCCCGCCGCAGCCGCAGGTCGAATACAAGTTGCGCCGGTTCGTCAACGACTACGTGGCACCGCCCAAGACGGCGGCCAAGCTGTCGATCGCCGTGCGCACCTTCGACCGCATGCGGGCCGAGATCGCCGAGATGGGGGCTCGCAATCCGCACGAGCTGATGCGAGCCGTCGAGGTGTCGTTCATCCGGGACTGCGCCGAGATGGCCGCCCGATCGTCGCTCACCCGCACCGAATCGCGCTGGGGCCTCTACCACGACCGCGCCGACCTGCCCGGCCGCGACGACAGCGAGTGGGGCTACCACCTCAACCTGCGCAAGGGCGCCGACGGCGAGATGGTGTTCCTGAAGCGGCCGGTCGCCCCGTACTTCGTGCCGGTGCCGGAACTGGACGGCCTGCCGCCCGCAGACCAGACCGTGCGGGCGGTCGAGGAGCCGCCGCTCGTCGGCGGCCAGGCCCCGGCCACCACTGCGTCCCGGATCGCTTCGGCCGCAACGTCATTCGAGCCGCCCTCGCCGCGCATCGCCGAAGTCCTGGCCCTCGAGGAGCCGACGATCGCCGGGCTGCGGCCGTACCTGAGCGACCCCGACCCCGGCGTGCGCCGGACGGCGGTGGCCACCCTCACCGAACACATCCCCGAGGGCTATGCGCCCGCGTTGGTCGCCGCGCTGGACGACGCCGACGCCGCCGTACGCCGCACCGGCGCCGAGGGGATCCGCGAGCTCGTCGAGGTGCTACCCGAGCCCGACGCCGTCCAGCCGCGGCTCAGCTCGGGCGACGTGGTGGTGCGGGCGGCCTCGCTCTACGTGCTGGCCGCGCGCCGGGTCGGCGACCCCGAGGACTACCGCCGCGCGCTCACCGATCCCGACCACCGGGTGCGCATCGAGGCCGTGCGGGCGCTGGTGTCCGTCGACGACGTGGCCGGGGTGGTCGCCGCCACCGGTGACGAGAGCCGCGAGGTGCGGATCGTCGCGGCCGCCGGGCTGGCCACGCTGCGCGGCGGCGGCGAGGCGGTCAGCGCGCTGAGCACGGACCCGGACCCGTTGGTGCGCGCGGCCGCGCTGGCCGCGCTCGGTGAGCTTGGTTGCCGCCCAGCGGATCTCGCCGCCGTGAAAGCGGCGTTGCGGGCCCCGGCGTGGCAGGTGCGGGAGGGGGCGGCGCGCGCGCTGGCGGGCGCGCCGGCCGACGTCGCGGTGCCGGCGCTGGCCGAGGCGCTCGCCGACGCCCATCTCGACGTGCGCAAGGCGGCCGTGCTGAGCCTGACCCGCTGGGCCGGCGAACCCGCCGCGCGCGATGCGCTGAGCATCGCCCTCAAGGACGGCGACGCCGACGTGCGGGCCTACGCGCGCCGCGCGCTCGACCACGCGCGATCGACTGTGCGCTGAGGGCTTTCAGTGTGCGCTCAGGGCGGCGACACGCCGGTAAGCCCCGCCTTGGCCGCACACCCGTTCAGCGCAGGATCCTCGCGTAGAGCAGGCTGTCCTGCGGTTCGAGCCCCAGGTTGGGGTAGACCGCGTGGCGGGCCAGGCGCCCCTCCAGCACGAACCCGGCGCGCTCCAGCAACCGGGCCGAGCGCTCGTTGTCGACGTTGCACGTGGCCCACACCCGATACACGGCCCGGTCGCTGTCGAGCGCGGTCAGCAGCATGTCGAGCACCTCGCCCATCAGGCCCTTGCCCCACCATCGGCGGCCGAGGCAGTAACCGATCTCCACCGAGTGCGGCACCGGGCGCCGGCAACTGGTCAGCCCGACCACTTCACCGCTGTGCCGCAATTCGATCGCCCACGTCCGCTCGTCAGGGGTGGCGTTGAGCTTTTCGGTGATCACCCGCCGCGTCGCCGCCACGTCGGGATGCGGCGCCCACATCAGGTACCTGGTGACCTCGGGATCGCGGGCGACCCGCTGGAACAGCGCGCCGGCGTCCTCGAGCACGGGCCTGCGCAGCACGAGGCGGGGTCCGGTGATGCGGTCGGGCGGATAATCGACCACGTCAGAGGCCGAGCGCTTGATAGGTCCGCCGGACGAATTTCGGTTGCGCCGATTGCAGTTTCGCCAGCGACGTGTTGCCGGCGATCGCCGCCGCCACGTCCGCGGACATGTCGGGCAGGTTCTGCACCAGGTACAGCAGAACCAGGTCGGCGGTCGGGTCGGCCTGCCACCACGTCCCGTAGGCGCCCGGCCAGCTGAACGTCCCGAGCCCGCCCGGCCCGAACAGCGGCGCGCTGCGGGCGGGGTCGGTAACCACCGACAGGTTCAGTCCGAAGCCGCGGCCGACCCAATAGGGCGCCCCGAGGAAGTCGTGGCGCTTCTGTTCGTCGGTGAGCCGGTCGGTCCGCATCAGCCGGGCCGACTCGGGGGAGAGCACCCGTACGCCGTCGATCGTCCCGTCGCCCAGCAGCATCCGCACGAACCGCAGGTAGTCATCGGCGGTCGACCACAGCCCGCCGCCGGCGTTGCAGAAGGACGGCGGCTTGATGTGTGGCGGGCCCATCGCGTCATGGTGCAGCCGGCCCTGCCCGTCGAGCCGGTACATGGTCGCCGCGCGGCGGCGCGCGTCGGGGGACACGAAGAATCCGGTGTCGGGCATGCCGACCGGACCCAGGACCCGTTCGTCGAGCACCTCGTTGAACGGTTCGTCCTCGATGCGCGACGCGATCACGCCGAGCAGGTCGATGGAGTGGCTGTAGGTGAGCCGGTCACCGGGCTGATGCACCAGCGGCAGCTTGGCCAGCTCGGCGAGCCAGGCGTCCGGGCCCTGGTTGAACGGCAGCCGCACGTAGGCCTTCGCGATCGGCCCGGACACCGAGAAGCCGTAGGCCAGGCCGCTGGTGTGGGTGAGCAGGTCCTCGATCAGGATGGCGCGCCCGAGCGGGTGCGTGCGGTCGAGCGGGCCGTGCGGGTCGTCGAGCACCCGCACGCCGGCCAGCTCCGGCGCCCAGCGCACGACCGGGTCCTTCAGCGTCAGCTTGCCCTCGTCGACCAGGCTCATCACCGCTGCGACGGTGACCGGCTTGGTCATCGACGCGATCCGGAACAGCGTGTCGCGCTGCATCGGCAGGCCGGCGTCCACGTCGCGGTAACCGATTTCGTTGACCTGCAGGATTTCTCCGCGCTGCCAGATCAGCGTCAGCGCGCCGGCGAGCAGCCCCGCGTCGACCACTTCGCGAATGGAGGCCGCATTGACGTCGAGATTCACCCGGTCAGGTTAGCTCCGGGCCGCGGGGAGCCCCGGCCAAGGCCTCGTCCACGGTGGGGTAGAGGTCGATGAACTCGTCGAGCCCGACGATGCGCAGCGGCCGGCTGGTGGCCGAACCGTCGGCCGCGACGCGCAGCGAGGTCGGGCTGTTCTCGGTCAGCCGATGTACCTCGACCAGCACGGTGATGCCCGCGGAGGACAGGAAGTCGACCTCGGTGAGGTCGATGACCAGCACCGCGGGCGTGCCGGCCAGGGCAACGTCGATGTGGGTGGCCAGCGACGGTGCGGTGATGATGTCCACCACGCCGCTGACCTGCAACACCACCGCATCCCCGGCTTCGCGGCGGGTTACCCAGAACTCCTCGCTCACGCTCCGAACGTACTTTCTTCTCGGCGGCGGCCGACCACCCGGGCCGAAAACCCGCGGTCGCGACGAGCGGCCGGTTCGGTCAGCGCCGTCGCGCCCGGACGTACCAGAACGCCATCTCGACTTCGGCGCCGTCCACTTCCCGGCGCATCGTCGCGGGCTGAAGCGACTCGATGTCCCACCCCGCGCCGCCGAGCACGTCCCGCAGCGTCTGCTCCGAGACCGCCGGCCGGGGCCAGCGCTCGTCGGGGGCGTTCGCGTCCGAGAAGCAGCTCATCAACAACGTGGCGCCCGGTCTGGTCGCCCGGTGTACCGCGGCGGCGTAGCTGCGTTTGCCGTCGTCGTCGAGGCAGTGGAACATGCCGCTGTCGATCACGGTGTCGAAGGCGTCGGAATAGCCCTCCAGCTTGGTGGAGTCGGCCACCGCGAACGTGACGTCGACTCCGGCGTCATTTGCACGGCGCTGGGCGGTCACCAGCGCGGCGGGCGAGATGTCCAGCCCGGTGACTCCGAAGCCGTTGCGAGCCAGATAGATGGCGTTGTCGCCGAGCCCGCAACCGATGTCGAGGACCTCGCCGTGGACCCAGCCGCCGTCGTGCCAGGCGACGACGCTGTCTTTGGGCGCTTTGGTATCCCAGGGGGGTGTGGCCATCGGTGGGATGCCTTCGCCGGGGCTTTCGCCGCGGTAGAGCGCGTCGAAGTCCATTCGCTGCATTCGGGAGAATCCAGAGCCCGTCATTTTCGCCAGGGTAGCGCGACACGGCGTCGCCGCGAGGCGGGCACGAACCGCCCCGGCCGCGTGGCAACGCGGCGTCGTATCGAGGCCAAAATTTCATGACGGTTTCGGTTGGGCAAAGGTACTGCAGCGTGCCGCGATGCGCCGGCCGATAACGCCCGCTTGCCTTTAATGTGGGCCGCATGGCCGAACTGAACAAATACGTGAAGCGCTGGCGCACAGCCCTTCACGTATCCGTGTCGGCATTGCTGGTCGCCACCTTCGGACTCGCCGTCACCCCGGCGGCTCATGCGGCCGCGCCCGCCTCGGCGACGCTGTCGGTGGAACATGCGTGGCAGACCGGTTTCATCGCCAACTTCACCGTCACCAACTTGAGCCTGGTGCCGCTCACCGATTGGCGGATTGACTTCGACATGCCGGCCGGACAATCCGTCCTGCACACCTGGAACAGCAACATCACCCAATCGGGCACCCACTTCACCCTTACCCCCGCGAACTGGAATCGCAGCATCGCACCCGGCGGTTCGGCGACGGGCGGCATGAGGGGCGCGCTGACCGGTTCCTTCACACCCCCGTCGAATTGCGTGCTCAACGGGCAAGTTCCCTGCACCTAGGGGCGGTCTCGCGGCCCTCGCCGCGGTAGAGCGCGTCGGAGTCCGTTCGCCCCTCCCGGGCGACGGCTGAGCCCACCATGCCCCCGCCGTGAAGCGCAACGAGTTGTCGCTACGAGGCGGGCACAGCGGGCGCCGACTCCCGGCGAGACGCCTGGGACGGGTGGGGCACGGCGGGCGATCCGGGATTGCGCACTCGTGCCCCGCGCCGGCGCTCCGCCAGAGAGGTGTTACGCTGCCGGGCAGTCGACATCCTTTAACGATCCGTCCCGCGAGGCGGAGAAGGAGGTCAAGTCTCGCATGGGTGCTGTGGACGAGAGCGGCTCAAGCCGCGGGTCCCGGGAACTGATGTCGGCGGCCGACGTGGGCCGCACCATTTCCCGTATCGCACATCAGATCATCGAAAAGACCGCGCTGGACGGACCCGACGCGCCGCGGGTGGTGCTGTTGGGCATCCCGACCCGCGGCGTGATCCTGGCCGAGCGGCTGGCCACCCACATCGCCGAATTCAGCGGCGTGGAGGTGGGCCACGGGGGCCTCGACATCACGTTGTATCGCGACGATTTGATGCAGAAGCCGCCGCGGCCGCTGGAGGCCACCTCGATCCCGGCGGGCGGCATCGACGACGCGCTGGTGATTCTCATCGACGACGTGCTGTACTCCGGGCGCTCGGTGCGTTCCGCGCTGGACGCACTGCGCGACGTCGGCCGCCCCCGGGTGGTGCAGCTCGCGGTGCTGGTCGACCGGGGCCACCGCGAGCTCCCGCTGCGCGCCGACTACGTCGGCAAGAACGTTCCGACGTCGCGCAGCGAGAGCGTGCACGTGCTGCTCAGCGAGCAGGACGGGCGCGACGGGGTGGTGATCTCCCGATGACCCGGCACCTGCTGGCCGCCGGCGACCTGAGCCGCGACGAGGCCACCGCCATCCTCGACGACGCCGACCGCTTCTCCCAGGCGCTGGTCGGCCGCGAAATCAAGAAGCTGCCCACGCTGCGCGGGCGCACCGTCATCACGATGTTCTACGAGAACTCCACCCGCACCCGGGTTTCGTTCGAGGTGGCCGGCAAGTGGATGAGCGCCGACGTGATCAACGTCAGCGCGGCGGGATCGTCGGTGGGCAAGGGTGAGTCGCTGCGCGACACGGCGTTGACGCTGCGCGCGGCCGGCGCCGACGCGCTGATCATCCGGCACCCGGCCTCCGGTGCCGCGCACCTGCTGGCCGAATGGACCGGCAGCGCGAACGACGGCCCGTCGGTGATCAATGCGGGCGACGGCACGCACGAGCACCCCACCCAGGCGCTGCTGGACGCGCTGACCATCCGCCAGCGCCTCGGCGGCATCGAGGGCCGGCGCATCGTGATCGTCGGCGACATCCTGCACAGCCGGGTCGCCCGTTCCAACGTCATGCTGCTCAACACCCTGGGCGCCGAGGTGGTCCTGGTGGCGCCGCCGACGCTGTTGCCGGTCGGCGTCGACGGCTGGCCGGTCACCGTCGCGAACGACTTCGACGCCGAGCTGCCCGCCGCCGACGCGGTGCTGATGCTGCGGGTGCAGGCCGAGCGCATGAACGGCGGCTTCTTCCCGTCGGTGCGCGAATACTCCTCGCGCTTCGGGCTTTCCGATCGCCGCCAGGCGATGCTGCCCGGCCACGCCGTGGTGCTGCACCCGGGTCCGATGCTGCGTGGCATGGAGATCGCGTCCTCGGTGGCCGACTCGTCGCAATCGGCCGTACTGCAACAGGTGTCCAACGGTGTGCACGTGCGCATGGCGGTGCTGTTCCATGTGCTGGTCGGCGCCGAGTCGGCCGGAAGTGAGGGTGCGGCGTGAGCGTGCTGATCCGTGGGGTCCGGTTGTACGGCGAGGGCGACCGGGTCGACGTGCTCGTCGATGACGGCCAGATCGCCGAAATCGGCGCGGAGCTCGCGGTCCCCGACACGGCCGACGTCATCGACGCGACCGGGCAGGTGTTGCTGCCCGGGTTCGTCGACCTGCACACCCACCTGCGCGAGCCGGGCCGCGAATACGCCGAGGACATCGAAACCGGCTCGGCCGCAGCGGCTCTGGGCGGATACACGGCGGTGTTCGCGATGGCCAACACCAATCCCGTCGCCGACAGCCCGGTGGTCACCGACCACGTCTGGCACCGCGGCCAGCAGGTCGGACTGGTCGACGTCCACCCCGTCGGCGCCGTCACCGTCGGACTGGCCGGCGCCGAGCTCACCGAGATGGGCATGATGGCGGCCGGGGCCGCGCAGGTGCGGATGTTCTCCGACGACGGCGTCTGCGTGCACGACCCGCTGGTGATGCGCCGCGCGCTCGAGTACGCCACCGGCCTGGGCGTGCTGATCGCCCAGCACGCCGAGGAACCCCGGCTCACCGTCGGCGCCGTCGCCCACGAGGGGCCCGCCGCCGCCCGGCTCGGGCTCTCGGGCTGGCCGCGGGCCGCCGAGGAATCGATCGTCGCCCGCGACGCGCTGCTGGCGCGCGACGCGGGCGCCCGGGTGCACATCTGCCACGCGTCCACCGCGGGCACCGTCGAGCTGCTGAAATGGGCCAAGGATCAAGGCATTTCGATCACCGCCGAGGTCACCCCGCATCACCTGCTGCTCGACGACAGCAGGCTGGCCACCTACGACGGGCGCAACCGCGTCAACCCCCCGCTGCGGGAGGCCGCCGACGCGGTGGCGTTGCGTCAGGCCCTGGCCGACGGCGTCATCGACTGCGTGGCCACCGACCATGCCCCGCACGCCGAACACGAGAAGTGCGTGGAATTCGCCGCGGCCCGCCCGGGCATGTTGGGCCTGCAGACCGCGCTGTCGGTCGTGGTGCACACCATGGTGACGCCCGGGCTGCTGACCTGGCGCGACGTCGCGCGGGTGATGAGCGAAAACCCCGCGCGCATCGTCGGGCTGCCCGATCACGGCCGCCCGCTGGAGGTGGGGGAGCCGGCCAACCTGACGGTGGTGGACCCGGAGGCCGCCTGGACCGTCGCCGGGTCCGATCTGGCCAGCCGGTCGGCCAACACGCCGTTCGAGTCGATGGCCCTGCCGGCCACCGTGACGGCGACACTGCTGCGGGGCAAGGTCACCGCTCGAGACGGGAAGTGCCCGGCATGAATTCAGGCACGCTGGTGGGGTCGCTGATCTTCGCGGCGGTGCTGGTGGTGGTGATCGCGGTGGTGATCCAGCTGATGATGCGCAGCTGGCGGCGTCGCTCGGAGCGGCAGGAGGAGCTGATCGGCGACCTGCCCGACGTGCCCGACCAGGTGGGCGCGGCGCTCATCACCACCCGGGGCCACTATTGCGGTTCCATGATGGCGCCGGGTTGGCACGAGCGGATCGCGGCCGGCGACATGGGTTTCCGCAGCAAGGCGGTACTGACCCGCTATGCCGGCGGGATCATGGTGGAACGTTTGCGCGCCCAACCGATTTGGATACCGAAAGACGCGATCACCGGTATCCGCATGGAGCGCAGCATGGGTGGCAGGGCCACGGCCCGGATCGGGATCCTGGCGATTCGGTGGCGGCTGCCGTCGGGAGCCGAGATCGACACCGGCTTTCGGGCGAATCACCGCGAGGAATACACCGAGTGGCTGGAGTCCCAGCAGGAGGGAGCCGCGTGAACAACAAAGCACTGCTCGTGCTCGAAGACGGCCGCGTGTTCACGGGCACGTCGTTCGGCAAGGTCGGCCAAACGCTCGGCGAGGCGGTCTTTTCCACCGGCATGTCCGGCTACCAGGAGACGCTGACCGATCCCAGCTATCACCGGCAGATCGTGGTGGCCACCGCTCCGCAGATCGGCAACACCGGCTGGAACACCGAGGACGCCGAGAGCCGTGGCGACAAGATCTGGGTCGCCGGCTACGCGGTGCGCGACCCGTCGCCGCGGGCGTCCAACTGGCGCGCCACCGGCACCCTGGAGGACGAGCTGGTGCGCCAGCACATCGTCGGGATCGCCGGCATCGACACCCGCGCGGTGGTGCGCCATCTGCGCACCCGTGGGTCGATGAAGGCGGGGGTGTTCTCCGGTGAGGCGCTTGCCGACCCCGCCGAGCTGGTCGAGCGGGTGCGCGGACAGCAGTCGATGCTCGGCGCCGATCTCGCCGGGGAGGTCAGCACGCCGGAGCGCTACATCGTGGAACCCGAAGGGCCACCGGGATCTTCGAGGTTCACGGTGGTCGCGCTCGATCTGGGGATCAAGACCAACACGCCGCGCAACTTCGCCCGCCGCGGGGTACGCAGCCACGTGTTGCCGTCGTCGACCACGTTCGCCCAGATCGCCGACATCTCACCCGACGGGGTGTTCTTGTCCAACGGCCCGGGCGATCCCGCCACCGCCGACCACGTCGTCGCGCTCACCCGCGAGGTGCTGGGCGCCGGAATCCCGTTGTTCGGCATCTGTTTCGGCAACCAGATCCTGGGCCGCGCGCTGGGGCTGTCCACCTACAAGATGGTGTTCGGCCACCGCGGCATCAACATCCCGGTGATGGACCACGCGACCGGGCGGGTGGCGGTGACCGCGCAGAACCACGGCTTCGCGCTGGAAGGCGAGGCCGGCCAGTCCTTCGACACCCCGTTCGGCCCCGCGGTCGTCAGCCACACCTGCGCCAACGACGGGGTCGTCGAGGGCGTCAAACTCGCCGACGGGCGGGCGTTCTCGGTGCAGTACCACCCGGAGGCCGCCGCCGGACCCCACGACGCGGAATACCTGTTCGACCAATTCATCGACCTGATGGCAGAGGGGCGCTGATGTACCTCGCCGCGAGCGTGCGCAGTTGTACGCGGTGCTCGGCGTGTCGCCGTGGCAACACGCACCCTCGCGCAATGGAAGGGAGCAACTGATGCCGCGGCGCAGTGACCTCAACCACGTGCTGGTGATCGGCTCGGGGCCGATCGTCATCGGCCAGGCGGCCGAATTCGACTACTCCGGCACCCAGGCCTGCCGGGTGCTGCGGGCGGAGGGGCTGCAGGTCAGCCTGATCAACTCCAACCCGGCCACCATCATGACCGACCCGGAGTACGCCGACCACACCTACGTCGAGCCGATCACCCCGGCCTTCGTGGAGCGGGTGATCGCCCAGCAGGCCGAGCGCGGCAACAAGATCGACGCGCTGCTGGCCACGCTGGGCGGGCAGACCGCGCTGAACACCGCCGTCGCGCTGTTCGAGAACGGCGCGCTGGAGCGCCACGGCGTCGAGCTGATCGGGGCGGACATCGACGCCATCCAGCGCGGCGAGGACCGGCAGATGTTCAAGGACATCGTCGCCAAGGTCGGTGGTGAATCCGCCCGCAGCCGAGTGTGTTTCACCATGGAAGAGGTCCGCGAGACGGTCGAGGAGCTCGGGCTGCCGGTCGTGGTGCGGCCCAGCTTCACGATGGGCGGGCTGGGGTCGGGCATGGCGCGGTCCGTCGAGGAGGTCGACCGGATGGCCGGCGCCGGCCTGGCCGAAAGCCCCAGCGCCAACGTGCTGATCGAGGAATCGATCTACGGCTGGAAGGAATTCGAGCTCGAGCTGATGCGCGACGGCAACGACAACGTGGTCGTGGTCTGCTCGATCGAGAACTTCGACCCGATGGGCGTGCACACCGGAGACTCGGTCACCGTCGCGCCGGCGATGACGCTGACCGACCGGGAATACCAGCGGATGCGCGACCTGGGCATCGCGATCCTGCGCGAGGTCGGGGTGGACACCGGCGGCTGCAACATCCAGTTCGCGATCAACCCGGTCGACGGGCGGCTGATCGTCATCGAGATGAACCCACGGGTGTCGCGGTCCAGCGCGCTGGCCTCCAAGGCCACCGGTTTCCCGATCGCCAAGATCGCCGCGAAGCTGGCCATCGGGTACACCCTCGACGAGATCGTCAACGACATCACCAAGGAAACGCCGGCCTGCTTCGAACCGACTCTCGACTACGTCGTCGTCAAGGCGCCGCGGTTCGCGTTCGAGAAGTTCCCCGGCGCGGACCCCACCCTGACCACCACGATGAAGTCGGTCGGCGAGGCGATGTCGTTGGGCCGCAACTTCATCGAGGCGCTCGGCAAGGTGATGCGGTCGCTGGAGACCACCCGCGCGGGTTTCTGGACCAAGCCCGACCCGGACGGGGATGTCGCCGAGGTGCTGGACCGGCTGCGCACCCCGACCGAGGGCCGGCTCTACGACATCGAGCTGGCGCTGCGGCTGGGCGCGTCGATCGAGCAGGTCGCCGAGGCCAGCGGCGTCGACCCGTGGTTCGTGGCCCAGATCGGCGAGCTGGGCAAGCTGCGCGCCGAGCTGGTCGACGCCCCGGTGCTCGACACCGACCTGCTGCGGCGGGCCAAGCACAGCGGGCTGTCGGACCGCCAGATCGCCTCGCTGCGGCCGGAACTGGCGGGGGAGAACGGAGTGCGTTCGCTGCGCGAGCGGCTCGGCATCCACCCGGTGTACAAGACCGTCGACACCTGCGCGGCCGAGTTCGAGGCCAAGACGCCGTATCACTACAGCAGCTACGAACTCGACCCGGCCGCCGAGACGGAAGTCGCGCCGCAGGCCGAGCGGCCCAAGGTGCTGATCCTCGGGTCGGGACCCAACCGCATCGGCCAGGGCATCGAATTCGACTACAGCTGCGTGCACGCCGCAACCACGTTGAGCCAGGCCGGCTTCGAGACCGTGATGGTCAACTGCAATCCCGAGACGGTGTCGACCGACTACGACACCGCCGACCGGCTGTACTTCGAGCCGCTGACGTTCGAGGACGTCCTCGAGGTGTACCGCGCCGAGCAGCAGTCGGCCGGCGCGGGCCCCGGCGTGGTCGGCGTCATCGTGCAACTGGGCGGCCAGACCCCGCTCGGGCTGGCGCAGCGCCTGGCCGACGCCGGGGTCCCCATCGTGGGCACCCCGCCGGAGGCGATCGACCTGGCCGAGGACCGCGGCGCGTTCGGCGACGTGCTGGCCGGCGCCGGCCTGCCCGCACCGAAATACGGCATGGCAACGACTTTCGCGCAGGCCCGCCGGATCGCCGAGGGCATCGGTTATCCCGTGCTGGTGCGGCCGTCATACGTGCTGGGCGGCCGCGGGATGGAGATCGTCTACGACGAGGAGACGCTGGAGGGCTACATCACCCGCGCCACCGAGCTCTCGCCCGAGCACCCGGTGCTGGTCGACCGGTTCCTCGAGGACGCGGTGGAAATCGACGTCGACGCGCTGTGCGACGGCGCGGAGGTCTACATCGGCGGCATCATGGAGCACATCGAGGAGGCCGGCATCCACTCCGGCGACTCGGCGTGCGCGCTGCCCCCGGTCACGCTGGGCCGCAGCGACATCGAGAAGGTGCGCCGAGCGACCGAGGCCATCGCCCACGGCATCGGGGTGATCGGGCTGCTCAACGTGCAGTACGCCCTCAAGGACGACGTGCTCTACGTCCTGGAGGCCAACCCGAGGGCGAGCCGCACCGTTCCGTTCGTGTCGAAGGCCACTGCCGTGCCGCTCGCCAAGGCGTGCGCCCGGATCATGTTGGGCGCCACCATTGCCCAGCTGCGTGACGAAGGCATGCTGGCGGCGTCCGGGGACGGTGCCCACGCGGCCTTCGACGCCCCGATCGCCGTCAAGGAGGCGGTCCTGCCGTTCCACAGGTTCCGCCGGATCGACGGGGCGGCCATCGATTCGCTGCTGGGCCCGGAGATGAAGTCCACCGGCGAGGTGATGGGGATCGACCGCGACTTCGGCACCGCCTTCGCCAAGAGTCAGACGGCCGCCTACGGCTCGCTGCCGGCCGAGGGCACCGTGTTCGTCTCGGTTGCCAACCGGGACAAGCGCTCCCTGGTGTTCCCGGTCAAGCGGCTGGCCGACCTGGGCTTCCGCGTCCTGGCCACCGAGGGCACCGCGGAGATGTTGCGGCGCAACGGAATTCCGTGTGACGAGGTCCGCAAGCACTTCGAGCCCCCGCAGGCGGGCCGCCCGGCCGCGTCGGCCGTCGACGCGATCAAGGCCGGCGAGGTGGACATGGTGATCAACACGCCGTACGGGAACTCCGGGCCACGCATCGATGGCTACGAGATCCGTTCGGCCGCGGTGTCGGTCAACATCCCCTGCGTCACCACGGTGCAGGGCGCCTCCGCCGCCATCCAGGGCATCGAGGCGGGCATCCGCGGCGACATCGGCGTGCGGTCCCTGCAAGAACTGCACAGCGTGATCGGCCTGGGCGCCGCGCCCGGCGAAGGCGCCCGGTGACGGGGTTCGGCGTCCGCCTGGCCGAGGCGAAAGCGCAACGCGGCCCGCTGTGCGTGGGCATCGACCCGCATCCCGAGCTGCTCCGCGCCTGGGATTTGCCGACCACCGCCGACGGACTGGCCGCCTTCTGTGACATCTGCATCGAGGCGTTCGCCGGCTTCGCCGTGGTCAAGCCCCAGGTGGCGTTCTTCGAGGCCTACGGCGCCGCCGGGTTCGCGGTGCTCGAACGCACCATCGAGGCCCTGCGTTCGGTCGGGGTGCTGGTGCTGGCCGACGCCAAGCGCGGGGACATCGGCACCACGATGGCGGCCTACGCCGCCGCCTGGGCCGGCGACTCGCCACTGGCGGCCGACGCCGTCACGGCCTCGCCGTACCTGGGATTCGGGTCGTTGCGGCCGCTGCTGGAAGCCGCCGCCGCTCACGACCGGGGCGTGTTCGTGCTGGCGGCGACCTCCAACCCGGAGGGCGCCACCGTGCAGCGCGCCGCGTTCGACGGCCGCACGGTGGCCCAGCTGGTGGTCGACCAGGCGGCGGTGGTGAACAAGTCGGCGACGCCGTCGGGGCCCGGGTACGTCGGCGTGGTGGTGGGCGCGACGGTGCTCGAGGCGCCCGATCTCAGCGCGCTGGGCGGGCCGGTGCTGGTGCCCGGGCTCGGTGTGCAGGGCGGACGGCCCGACGCGCTCGCCGGGCTGGGCGGGGCGGCCCCCGGCCAGCTGCTGCCCGCGGTGGCCCGCGAGGTGCTGCGGGCCGGGCCGGGCGTGGACGAACTGCGGGCGGCGGGCGAGCGGATGCTGGACGCCGTCGCCTATCTGGGCGCGCCGTAGGGCCGCCCCGGCGCTCAGTCGGACGCTAGGGCCGTACTTGGCCGCGCGGTCTCCACGATCACCGTGGTCGCCTTGACGACCGCCACGGCGACGCTGCCGGGCCGCAACTGCAGTTCCTCGGCGGCCTCGGTGCTCATCAGCGACACGACGGTGAACGGGCCGCACTGCATCTCGACCTGGGACATCACCTTGTCGCTGGTGACCCTGGTGACCAGCCCGACGAAGCGGTTGCGGGCCGAGCTGCCGATGCTGAGCGGGTCGGGCGGCGGGGCGGGGGCGTTGTTCCGGGAAAACCGGGCCAGATCTTCGCTGGCGATGACCTTGCGGCCCGCCGCGTCGTGGCTGACCGTCAGCGATCCCTGGTTGATCCAGCGCCGGACGGTGTCGTCGCTGACTCCGAGCAGTTCAGCGGCCTGACGGATCCGCAGGTTCGACACCGCTAGATGGTAACTCGCGGGGTATTAGCTGGCGGCCGTACCAGCGAAGGGCGTCGTCGCGCCACGCGGGGGCCGCGCGGGTGCGACACGCGCGACACGCAACGAAAAATGCGTGATCCCCGGCACGAGGCGTTTCGCCGCGCCGCGGCCGCCCTTGGCCGCCGCCCCGGCGGCCGGCCGGACGCCGGGCCCACTCGGTAAAACCGCAGCTCAGAGCCCATATTTCGGATCGGGGCCGGGCGCTCGCAAAGCGCAGGCGGGGCCCGGCCGGGCGGTCATCGCAGGCGTCCGCCGGACGGCATTTTCCGGCCACAGGCGGGGCTCATGCTGGGAGTTTGTCCCCTGAACCAGGGGGCCGGGTTAGATTTCGTCAGGAGGCCTGAGTACGGTCGTCTCCGCTGGCAGAAGAACCGGCGAGACAAAAAGAGATCGATTGAAATTGATTGATCAGATACGGAGGAATCGTGGCCCTTCCCCAGTTGACCGACGAGCAGCGCGCGGCCGCGTTGGAGAAGGCTGCTGCCGCACGTCGAGCACGAGCAGAGCTCAAGGACCGGCTGAAGCGCGGCGGCACCAACCTCACCCAGGTGCTCAAGGACGCCGAGACCGACGAAGTCCTTGGCAAGATGAAGGTTTCTGCGCTTCTCGAGGCGTTGCCCAAGGTGGGCAAGGTCAAGGCGCAGGAAATCATGACTGAGCTGGAGATCGCCCCCACCCGCCGCCTGCGCGGCCTCGGCGACCGCCAGCGCAAGGCCCTGCTGGAAAAGTTCGGCTCCTAGCCCGGCCCCGGCCAACCCGCGCTATGGGCCACCAGCCCAGGAGCGCCAGTGAGCGCTAGCGGGGGACCGGACGTCGAGCACGGCACGCGTCCCGCACCACCAGGTAAGGGGCGTGTGGTCGTGCTGTCCGGTCCCTCCGCGGTCGGCAAGTCGACAGTCGTCCGCTGCCTGCGCGAGCGAATTCCGGAGCTGCATTTTTCCGTCTCGGCCACGACGCGGGCGCCGCGGCCGGGCGAGGTCGACGGCGTCGATTACCACTTCGTCAGCCCGGACCGCTTTCAGCAGCTCATCGACGACGGCGCGCTGCTGGAATGGGCCGAGATCCACGGCGGACTGCACCGGTCGGGCACCCTGGCCGAGCCGGTGCGGACCGCCACCGCGGCCGGGATCCCGGTGCTCATCGAGGTCGACCTGGCCGGCGCCAGAGCCGTCAAGAGGGCGATGCCCGAGGCCATCACGGTGTTCCTGGCGCCGCCCAGTTGGGAGGACCTGGAGGCCAGACTCGTCGGCCGCGGCACCGAAACGCCGGAGGCCATGCAGCGCCGCCTGGAGACCGCCCGCGTCGAGATGGCGGCCCAGGACGACTTCGACGAGGTCGTGGTCAACAGTCAATTGGAGTCCGCGTGCGCCGAATTGGTATCCTTGCTGCTAGGAACTGCGCCGAGTCCGCATGACCCACCTGGCCAGACCAGGAGCCAGACCAGATCCAATCGAGATTGAGCATTCGAATCATCAGCGGTAGCCAATCCGTTTCGGGGCTCTGACCGCCAAGGAGTTTGACCTAAGTGAGCATTCCGCAGTCCGACGCGGCGCTGGCCGCCGTCCCCGACCGGTTCGACCCATCGGCCGGGGGGCAGGGCGCCTACGACACCCCGCTGGGCATCACCAACCCGCCCATCGACGAGCTGCTCGACCGCGTGTCGAGCAAGTACGCCCTGGTGATCTACGCCGCCAAGCGGGCCCGTCAGATCAACGACTACTACAACCAGCTCGGCGAGGGCATCCTCGAATACGTTGGGCCGCTGGTCGAGCCGGGGCTTCAGGAGAAGCCGCTGTCGATCGCGCTGCGCGAGATCCACGCCGACCTGCTCGAGCACACCGAGGGCGAGTAACAGGGCAGGGCCGGCCAACTGTGGACCGCAAACGGATTGTCGTCGGCGTCTCCGGTGGCATCGCCGCCTACAAGGCGTGCACGGTAGTTCGTCAGCTCTCCGAGGCCGGCCATCTGGTCCGGGTCGTGCCCACCGAGTCCGCGCTGCGGTTCGTCGGGGCCGCCACGTTCGAGGCGCTGTCCGGCCAGCCGGTGCACACCGGCATCTTCGAGAACGTCCCGGAGGTGCCGCACGTCCAGCTCGGCCAGCAGGCCGATTTGGTGGTGGTAGCGCCGGCCACCGCGGACCTGCTCGCCCGCGCGGTGCACGGCCGCGCCGACGACCTGCTGACCGCCACCCTGCTCACCGCGCGATGCCCGGTGCTGTTCGCGCCGGCCATGCACACCGAGATGTGGTTGCACCCGGCCACCGTCGACAACGTGGCCGCCCTGCGCCGCCGCGGGGCGGTGGTGCTGGAACCGGCGTTCGGGCGGCTCACCGGGTCCGACAGCGGCTCCGGCCGGCTGCCCGAGGCCGAGGAGATCACCACGCTCGCCCAACTGCTGCTGGAACGCCACGACGCGCTCCCGTACGACCTCGCCGGCTGCAAGCTCCTGGTCACCGCGGGCGGCACCCGCGAACCGATCGACCCCGTGCGCTTCATCGGCAACCGCAGCTCCGGTAAGCAGGGCTACGCGGTGGCGCGCGTCGCCGCCCAGCGCGGCGCCGAGGTCACGCTGATCGCCGGGCACACCGCGGGCCTGATCGACCCGGCCGGCGTCGAGGTGGTCCACGTCAGCTCGGCCGAGCAACTCGGCGACGCGGTGGCCAAGCACGCGCCCGCGGCCGACGTGCTGGTGATGGCCGCGGCCGTCGCCGACTTCCGCCCCGCGCAGGTTTCCGCCGCGAAGATCAAAAAGGGCTCGAACGACCGGGAACAGCCACCGACGATCGAGCTGGTCCGCAACGACGACGTGCTGGCCGGTGCGGTGCGGGCGCGCGCCGGCGGCGAGCTGCCCAACATGCGGGCCATCGTCGGGTTCGCCGCCGAAACGGGCGACGCCAACGGCGATGTGCTGTTTCACGCCAGGGCCAAGCTGCGCCGCAAGGGTTGCGACCTGTTGGTGGTCAACGCGGTGGGCGACGGCAGGGCGTTCGAGGTGGACAGCAACGACGGCTGGCTGCTGGCCTCCGACGGCACCGAGTCGGCGCTGCAACACGGCTCCAAGACGCTGATGGCCAGTCGTATCGTGGATGCGATCGCCACGTTCCTGCACGGCGGCGGGTAATACGGTTCGATTTTGCTGTGGCGCGGGGCCAGGCGCCGGCCGGCCCGATGCCAGCCGATATAATTCGGTTAACTAACTATTCGGAAGGATTCGATTGTGAGCGAAAAGGGTCGCCTGTTTACCAGTGAGTCGGTGACTGAGGGACATCCCGACAAGATCTGTGACGCGATCAGCGACTCGGTCCTCGACGCCCTGCTGGCGCAGGACCCCCGCTCACGCGTCGCGGTGGAGACGCTGGTCACCACCGGTCAGGTGCACGTCGTCGGCGAGGTGACGACGACGGCGAAGGAGGCGTTCGCCGACATCACCAACACGGTCCGTGCGCGCATTTTGGACATCGGCTACGACTCGTCGGACAAGGGCTTCGACGGGGCGTCGTGCGGGGTGAACATCGGCATCGGCGCCCAGTCGCCCGACATCGCCCAGGGCGTCGACACCGCCCACGAGGCGCGCGTCGAGGGCGCCGCGGACCCGCTGGACTCCCAGGGCGCCGGCGACCAGGGCCTGATGTTCGGCTACGCGATCGCCGACACCCCCGAGTTGATGCCCCTGCCCATCGCGCTGGCCCACCGGCTGTCACGGAAGCTGACCGAGGTGCGCAAGAACGGCACGCTGGGATACCTGCGTCCGGACGGCAAGACCCAGGTCACCATCGCCTACGAGGACGACGTCCCC
Source organism: Mycobacterium sp. E3305 (assembly GCF_001666785.1). NCBI lineage: Bacteria > Bacillati > Actinomycetota > Actinomycetes > Mycobacteriales > Mycobacteriaceae > Mycobacterium > Mycobacterium sp. E3305. The sequence goes on from NZ_LZJA01000127.1 coordinate 44,834, forward strand.
GTACGCCTCGACACCGTGGTCGTCTCGACGCAGCACGCCGACGGCATCGACCTGGAGAAGACGCTCGACCCCGACATCCGGGAGCACGTGCTCAAGAGCGTGCTGAGCGAGCTGGCGCACGACACCCTGGATTCGTCGTCGACCCGGGTGCTGGTCAACCCGACCGGCAAGTTCGTCCTCGGCGGGCCGATGGGCGACGCCGGCCTCACCGGCCGCAAGATCATCGTCGACACCTACGGCGGCTGGGCCCGCCACGGCGGCGGCGCCTTCTCCGGTAAGGATCCGTCCAAGGTGGACCGGTCCGCGGCGTACGCGATGCGCTGGGTGGCGAAGAACATCGTCGCCGCCGGGCTCGCGGAGCGCGTCGAGGTGCAGGTGGCCTACGCCATCGGCAAGGCGGCCCCGGTCGGCCTGTTCATCGAGACGTTCGGCACCGCGACGGTAGACCCGGTCAAGATCGAGAAGATCGTGCCCGAGGTGTTCGACCTGCGGCCCGGCGCGATCATCCGTGACCTGGACCTGCTGCGCCCGATCTACGCGCAGACCGCCGCCTACGGCCACTTCGGCCGCACCGACGTCGAACTGCCGTGGGAGCAGCTCGACAAGGTCGACGACCTCAAGCGCGCTATCTAGGCAGCGGGTGGTCGGCGTCCAGCGCCGGCAATCCATCGATGCTTCGCCGGTTGCGCCCCACCAGGCGAACGTAGGCCTCGCCGGGCGCCTTGCTGTGGTAGTCGTCGAGCACCGGGCGTTCGTCGACGAGCTCGTAGTACGGCACCGCGAACCCGCACGCGTCGGCGATTCGCTCGAGATCGACGACGATGACGGCGCGCACGCCCGCGTGCGGGTTCCCAAACTTGCCGACGAATTCGCCGAACTCGGCGTCGTCGGGGCGGACCACCCGTCCGGTGCCGAACAGCCGCAGGATGCGCGAGTTGCGGGTGAACGAGCAGAACATGATGGTGATCCGGCCGTTGTCACGCAAGTGCGCAATCGTTTCCACCCCGCTGCCGAACAGGTCCAGATAGGCCACGGTGTGATCGTCGATGACCGCGAAGGTGTCCCGATACCCTTTGGGGGAGAGGTTGATTCGGCCTCCCTCGGACGGCGCGGTGGCGACGAAGAACATGGCCTGATCGTTGATGAACTCGGTGAGCGACTCGTCGAGACGCGGAAACTCCTTGGCCACGCGTGCAGCCTAGCGCCGGGTGGTGACAACCAGCACCGGGTTTTAGGTGCGTTCGCTAGGCGGAACTGCCGGTGAATCGGTAGTCGTCGAGGTCGAAGCGCCGGCTGCGCCAGTAGGCCTCGACGGTGGTGGTGGGCCGCAGCGGGACGTCGCCGTTCTTGTCGAAGTAGTAGCTGTTCGCCAGTCGGCAGCTGTCCTGCCAGAAGATCTGCCGGTGCCGTCGGCGCAGCATCTCGGCGAAGTACCGGTCGTTGGCCTCGCCGGTGACCTCCACGCGCGTCGCGCCGTCGCGCTGCGCCCGTTTCAGGCACCGCACGATGTGGTGGGTCTGCGTCTCGATCAGCGCGAAATACGACGAGCCCACGTAGCCGTACGGGCCGAAAACCGTGAACAGGTTGGGGAAATCGGGCACGCTCACGCCCTCGTAGGCCTGCAGCCGGTGCTCGTCCCAGAACCGGCTCAACGACTTGCCGCCGCTGCCGGTCACCGCGAACGTCGGGACGTCGTCGGGATCCATCACCTTGAAACCGGTGGCCAGGATCAGCACGTCTATCTCATGGGCTTCGCCGTCGGTGCTGGCCACCGCCGTGGGCGTGATCTTGTCGATCGGCTCGGTGACCAGTCGCACGTTGTCGCGGTTGAACGTGGCCAGGTACTCGTTGTGGAAGCCGGGGCGCTTGCAGCCGACCGCGTAGCGCGGGGTGAGTTGGTCGCGCACCGTGGGGTCGTGCACCTGTTTGCGTAGGTAGGCCAGCCCCGCCGACTCCATCCTCTTGGCCAGCGGCACCACCGTGAAGTAGTGCGCGGAGATCGGGAAGGTGACTTCGACGAAGGCCTGGCTGAGCAGCCGCTGCACGATCTTGCCGCCCGGGATCCGCATCGCCCAGCGGGCCGGGGCCGGCAGCGCGACGTCCAGCTTGGGGAAGCACCAGATCGGGGTGCGCTGGAAAACGGTGAGCTGCTTGACAATCGGCGCGATTTCGGGAATGACCTGGACGGCCGAGGCGCCGGTGCCGATGATCGCGACGCGCTTGCCGCTCAGATCCTGGTCGTGATCCCAGCGCGCGGTGTGCATCGTGACACCGCCGAAGCTGTCGACGCCGTCGATGTCGGGCAGGTTGGGCACGGTGAGCACGCCGCACGCGCTGATCAGGAAGCGGGCGGTGACGGTTCCGCCGGGGTCGGTCTGCACCCGCCACAGGGACCGCTCGTCGTCGAACTCGGCGGATTGCACCTTGGTGTTCAACCGGATTCGCGATCGGATGCCGTACTTGTCGACGCAGTGTTCGGCGTAGGCCTTGAGTTCGCGGCCCCGCGCGTAGGTCCGCGACCAGTCCGGGCTCTGCTCGAAGGAGAACTGGTACGAGAACGACGGGATGTCCACGGCGATACCGGGATACGTGTTCCAGTGCCACGTCCCGCCGACCCCGTCGCCCGCCTCGACGACGAGGTAGTCGGACAGCCCGGCGTTGTCGAGCTTGATGGCGGCGCCGATCCCGGAGAAGCCGGCGCCGACGATCAGCGTGTGGTAGTCGGGAGTGCTGCTCATCGTGACCGCCTAGGGGTGTAGCGCCTTCTTCAGCGCGGCCAGCCCGCGGTCGGTGGCAGCGGAGGCCGCGGGGATCACCAGGGCGAAGCTCGCGTAGCCGTGCACCAGGTTGGGCTCGTTGCTCAATTCCGCGGGCACGCCGGCGGCGTCGAGCAGCTCGGCGTAGCGGGCCCCGTCGTCGCGCAGCGGATCGTGTTCGGCGGTCGCGATGTAGGCGGGCGGCAACCCGGACAGGTCCGTCGCGTTCGCCGGGGCCAGGGTGGTGGGCAGCACCGTCGGGTCGCTGATGTCGATGTCGGGCAGATACCACGCCAGGAAGGCGTCGATCACGTCGCGGTCCAGGATGGGCGCGTTGGCGTTGTCGGTGTAGGACGGCAGCGACAGGTCGGCGGTGACGACCGGGTACCAGAGCAGCTGGAAGCTCAGCTCCGGCCCGGCGTTCGCGGTGGCCAGGTGCGCCATCACGGCGGCCAGGTTGCCGCCGGCCGAGTCGCCGGCGACGGCGATCCGGCCGGGGTCACCGCCCAGCTCCGCGGCGTTCTCGGCGACCCACTGCAGCGCCGCCCAGGAGTCGTGCACGCCGGCCGGGAACGGGTGCTCGGGGGCGAGCCGGTAGTCCACGGACACCACGATGGCCTCGGCGCCGACGGCGTGCGCGCGGGCCAGGGGGTCGTGGGTGTCGAGGTCACCGAGGCAGAAGCCGCCGCCGTGATAGAAGACGACGACGGGCAGCGGCTCTTCGGGTTCCAGGGGCGGCCAGTAGATCCGCACTCCGACGTCGCTGACGTCGCCATGTCCGATCGTGCGCTCCTCGACGCGCAGGTCGGGCAGCATCTCGGGTGGCACTTTGAGCATTCGCAGCCGCGAGCGCGCGGTCTCCACGCCGTCGGCTGCGGTGAAGGTCATCGGGAAGGCGTCGAGCAACGCCTTGAACGTCGGGTCGATGCCCGGTCGGGCGAAGGTGGGCTCCGTCATGGATTCACCGTACGCTCCGGCTTCAGCGGCGTAGCCCCGTTCGCAGGGCCGTCAGCCCGCGTTCCATCGCGGCGGTGGCCGCGGGCACCACGCCGCCGTAGCCGAGGTAACCGTGCACCAGCGTCTCGGCGTTGTGCACCTCGACGGTCACGCCGGCGGCGGCAAGGCGTTCGCCGTACCGGATGCCGTCGTCGCGCAGCGGGTCGTGACCCGCGACGGCGATGTAGGCGGGCGGCAGGTTGGACACGTCGCCGGCCCGCCCGGGCGCCATGCCCGGCGGCGGGGCGGACAGGTCGACTTCGCCCGCGTACCAACGCGAGAACTCGGCGACGGCCTTGACGTCGAGGATCGGCGCGCCGGCGTTTTCGGTGAAGGACGGCAGCGACGCGTCCCACATCGTCGACGGGTACCACAGCAGCTGAAACGCGATGGCCGGTGCGCCGTGGTCCCGCGCCCGATGGGCCATCACCGCGCTGATCGTGCCACCGGCCGAATCCCCGGCCACGCCCATCCGGTTCGGGTCACCGCCCAGCCCGGCGGCGTTCTCGGCGACCCAAAGCGTTGCGGCCCAGGCGTCTTCGATCGCGGCGGGGTAGGGGTGCTCCGGCGCCAGCCGGTAGTCGACGGAGACCACGATGGCGTCGGCGCCGACGGCGTGCTGGCGGGCCGTGCCGTCGTAGCTGTCGAGGTCGCCCACCACGAATCCGCCGCCGTGGAAATACAGCACGACGGGCGGGGTGGCGCTCTCGGATTCGATTGGCGGCCAATAGATCCGGACGCCGACCGACCCTCCTGGACCGGGAATGGCGCGGTCTTCGACGCGCAGCTCGGGGTGCAGCGGCCGCCGGGGCAGGTCGCGGAACCGTTGCCGCGCCGCGTCGACGCCGTCCTCGGTGGATAGCCGGAACGGAACCGCATCCAGTACCTTCTGCAGGATGGGGTCGATAGCGGGCTTTTCGTCGGCTGTGTTGTCCAAGCTGGGCATGGACGTACCGTACGCACCTCGGCTGGTGTTCGGCGGCTGGGTGCTGGCAGGCTGGGCGGCCCTCGGTTACGGCGTGTACCTGACGGTGTTGGCGCTGGGTTCGGAGCCGGGGGCCGAGCTGACCGGGCACTGGGTGGCGCAGCCGCTGTTCAAGGCCTCGATGGCGCTGTTGCTGACCGCCGCCGCGGCGGGCCACGCCGTCGTGCGTGAGCGGCGGTGGCTGATGCCGGCGCTGCTGCTGTCGGCCGTCGGTGACTGGTCGCTGGCGATCCCGTGGTGGGCCCAGTCGTTCGTCGTGGGCCTTGGCGCATTCCTGTTGGCGCACTTGTGTTTCCTGGGAGCGCTGCTGCCCCTGGCCGCCAGACGCCCGTCGCGGTTGCGCATCGCCGCCGTGGTCGCGATGTGTGTGGCCACCGCCGCGCTGCTGGCCTGGTTCTGGCCGCACCTGGGCAAGCTGACGCTCCCGGTGGCGGCCTACATTCTGGTGCTGACCGCGATGGTGTGCGCCGCTCTGGTGGCGAAGCTGCCGACGATCTGGACGGCGGTGGGGGCGGTGTGTTTCGCGGCGTCGGATTCGCTGATCGCCATCGGCCGCTTCATCCTGGGCAACGAGGCGCTGGCAGTGCCGATCTGGTGGTCGTACGCTGCGGCGCTGATCCTGATGACCGCGGGGTTCTTCTTCGGTCGTGAGGCGCCGGCCGACGCCGGCACCCCGGAACCGGCCGAAAGCTGACCCGGACGGTACGGGGTTGAGCACCAGCCGGGCCATGAGAGCGCCTTGAGCGGCAGCGCGCGCACACCCGTTCAGGTCGAGCCCATTGCCCGGGTGCTGCCGATGCTCTCGGTGCCGCACCTGGACCGCGAGTTCGATTACCTGGTGTCGGCCGAGCAGTCCGACGACGCCCAGCCGGGGGTGCGGGTGCGGGTGCGGTTTCACGGCCGGCTGGTCGACGCGTTCGTGCTGGAGCGCCGCAACGACACCGACCATCAAGGCAAGCTCGGTTACCTGGACCGCGTCGTCTCGGCCGAACCGGTGCTGACAGCCGAGATCCGCCGGCTGGTCGACGCGGTGGCGGCGCGCTACGCCGGCACCCGGCCGGACGTCCTGCGCCTGGCGGTGCCGCCCCGGCACGCGCGGGTGGAGCGGGAACCGACGGCGGCGGTGCGGCCGCCGCCACCCGCGCCGGTCGACCCGTCGGCGTGGGCGGTCTACGGGCGGGGCGCCCAGTTCCTGGACGCCCTGGCCGAGTCCCGCGCTGCGCGGGCCGTCTGGCAGGCCCTGCCGGGGGAGTCGTGGGCGGACCGGTTCGCCGAGGCCGCCGCGCAGACGGTCCGCGCCGGTCGGGCGGTGCTGGCGATCGTGCCCGACCAGCGCGACCTGGACTCGCTGGTGCGGGCCGCGGCCGCGCGGATCGACGAGAGCGGCGTGGTGGCGCTGTCGGCCGGGCTGGGGCCGGCGGCCCGCTACCGGCGATGGCTGGCAGCGTTGCGCGGTCAGGCCAGGCTGGTGATCGGCACCCGCAGCGCGGCTTTCGCGCCGCTGAGCGATCTGGGTCTGGTGATGGTGTGGGCGGACGCCGACGACAGCCTGGCCGAGCCCCGGGCGCCGTACCCGCACGCCCGCGAGGTGGCGATGCTGCGCGCCCACCAGGCGCGGTGCGCGGCGCTGATCGGGGGCTACGCGCGCACCGCCGAGGCGCAGGCGTTGGTGCGCAGCGGGTGGGCGCACGACATCGTCGCGGCCCGGGCGGTGGTGCGCGCCCGCACGCCGCGGGTGGTCGCCCTCGACGACACCGGCTACGCCGACGAACGCGACCCGGCCGCGCGGACCGCGCGCATCCCGTCGATCGCGCTGCGCGCCGCCCGCTCGTCGCTGGAGGCCGGGGCGCCGGTGCTGGTGCAGGTGCCGCGGCGCGGATACGTCCCGTCGCTGGCCTGCGCGCGCTGCCGCACCATCGCCCGGTGCCGGCACTGCACGGGTCCGCTCTCCCTGGCCGAGTCGTTGCGGGAGGGCGGCCCGGCGCTGGTCTGCCGTTGGTGCGGGCGGACTGAGCCGACGCGGCGCTGCGCGCGCTGCGGGTCGGACGCGGTGCGCGCCGTGGTCGTCGGGGCGCGCCGCACCGCCGAGGAACTCGGGCGCGCGTTTCCCGGCACCGCGGTGGTCACCTCGTCGGGCGAGGGCGTCGTCCCGCAGGTGGCCGCGGGCCCGGCGCTGGTGGTGGCCACGCCGGGGGCGGAGCCCGCCGCGGCGGGCGGTTACGGGGCGGCGCTGCTGCTGGACACCTGGGCGCTGCTGGGTCGCCAGGACCTGCGCGCCGCGGAGGAAGCGCTGTGGCGCTGGATGTCCGCCGCGGCGCTGGTGCGTGCCCGCGGCGACGGCGGGGTGGTGCTGGCGGTGGCCGAATCGTCGATTCCCACGGTGCAATCGCTGATCCGCTGGGATCCGGTGGGTCATGCCGAGGCCGACCTGGCGGCCCGGACGGAGGTGGGCCTGCCACCGAGCGTGCACATGGCGGCCCTGGACGGCGCCGCCGACGCGGTGGCGGCGCTGCTCGAGGAGGCCGGGTTACCGGAGGGCGCCGACGTGTTGGGGCCGGTGGATTTGCCGGCGGGTGTCCGCCGGCCGGCGGGGACCCCGGCCGGCGTGCCGGTGACCAGGATGCTGGTGCGCGCCCGCCGGGAGCAGGGGCTGGCGCTGGCCGCGGCGCTGCGCCGCGGCGTGAGCGTGTTGTCCGCGCGCCAGACCCACGAGCCGGTCCGGGTGCAGATCGATCCGCTGCACATCGGATGACCTCGCCAAATCCTGCCCGAGGCGATAGTATGCGTCGGAAATAATGCCTGACTACGACATTGGAAGGTTGTTACACTTCCTGGTCTTCTGCCGCCGATAGGCCGGAGACGATCCCGAAGAAGGGGCGAGATGGCAGCGGAGAACGTGACCACGGCGGACGATTCGCTGGACGTAATCACCGACGCTTTGCTGACGGCTTCCCGCTTGCTGGTCGCCATTTCGGCGCGGTCCATCGGGCAGGTGGACGAGACCATCACGATTCCGCAGTTCCGGACGCTGGTGATCCTGTCCAATCGGGGCCCGGTGAACCTCGCCACGCTGGCCGGCCTGCTCGGGGTGCAGCCGTCGGCCACCGGGCGGATGGTCGACCGGCTGGTCGCGGCCGGGCTGATCGACCGCCTCCCGCACCCGACCTCCCGGCGCGAGCTGCTGGCCGCGCTGACGAAGCGGGGGCGCGAGGTCGTTCGCCAGGTCACCTCCTACCGGCGCGCCGAGATCGCGGCCATCGTGGAAAAGATGCCGCCGGCGGAGCGCCACGGGCTGGTGCGGGCCCTGACCGCCTTCACCGCCGCCGGCGGCGAGCCGGACGTTCACCTCGACGCCGAGATCGACCTTTAGCCGTCACCGCTTCTCGGCGGTGACCAGCAGGTACTCCCAGTCCATGCTGCCGTAGGCGAGATATTGCTCCGCAAGCTCGACGAGTTGCGCGTCCAGCTCGGCGGCCAGCACGCGGTTGTGGCCGATGTTCGTGTAGGCCTCGATCGTCGGGCCGTAGTGGTTCTTGAAGTAGGCGTGCACCGCCTCGGCGCTGTCGAACCGGTTCACTTTGAGCAGTCCGCGCACCGCGGTCACCCGCCCGACACGGTGGCCCAGCAGTCCGGTGACGTAGCCCTCGCGCCCCCACAGCGCGGCGGGCGGCACGGCCTGCGACAGGCTGGGGCGGTACGGCCGGATGGTGGCGAGCATCCGGCCGAAGAATCCCTCCGGCGTCCAACTGATCACGCCGATCGTCCCGCCCGGCCGGCAGCCCCGGACCAGCTCGTCGGCGGCCCGCTGCTGATCGGGGGCGAACTGGACGCCGATCGCGGACATCACGACGTCGAACTCGCCGTCGCCGAAGGGCAGCGCGTGCGCGTTGGCTTCCCGGTAGTCGAGCGTCAGGCCCTGCGCCGCGGCGCGGGCCCGCGACCGCTGCAGCAGCTCGGGGGTGAGGTCGCTGGACACCACCGTGGCACCCGTGGCGGCCGCGGGCAGCGAGATGTTTCCGGAGCCGGCGGCGACGTCGAGCACGCGGACGCCGGGGCCGATGCCGGTGGCCCTGACCAGGACCGGGCCCAACGGCGCCATCACTTCCTCGGCCATCAGGGCGTAGTCTCCCAGCGCCCATACGGTGCGATGCACGGCGCTGTCGCTGATCGTCGTGTCGAGGGTCATCAGACCTCCTTCGTGGTAAGGAAAAGGGCTGCCCACTCGACCCCGTTGTCACCAGCACGGCAGTGCGGTCACATCGGCAGATGGTAACCGCTAGAAACAGTATGCATGAGAAATAATCGACTCGCGCAAGTTTTTGGTGGGTGGCGGGCGCCGCTTTCTAGACTGTGCCGGTGCGTCTCGTCTTCGCCGGCACCCCCGAACCCGCGCTGCCCGCGCTGCGCCGCCTCATCGACTCGCCCCGTCACGAGGTGATCGCCGTGCTGACCCGGCCCGACGCGGCCGTCGGCCGACACGGTCGGCCGCAGCCGTCGCCGGTGGCCCGCGAAGCGCTCGACCGGGGCATCCCGTTGCTGCGGCCGGCGCGGCCGAACTCGGACGAATTCGTCGCCGAACTGCGAGAGCTGGCGCCCGACTGCTGCGCCGTCGTGGCCTACGGCGCCTTGCTGCGCGACGGCCTGCTCGGCGTGCCCCCGCACGGATGGATCAACCTGCACTTCTCGCTGCTACCAGCCTGGCGCGGGGCGGCGCCGGTGCAGGCGGCGATCGCGGCCGGGGACACCGTCACCGGCGCGACGACCTTTCAGATCGAGCCCAGCCTGGACTCCGGGCCCGTCTACGGCGTCGTCACCGAGACGATCCGGCCGACCGACACCGCCGGTGAACTGCTTGGGCGACTGGCCGTTTCGGGCGCGGCGCTGCTGTCGACCACCATGGACGGCATCGAAGACCGGACGTTGACGCCGCGACCGCAACCCGCCGACGGGGTCAGCATCGCGCCGAAGATCACCGTCGAGCAGGCCCGCGTGCGCTGGGACCTGCCGGCGCCGGTCGTGGAGCGCCGGATCCGCTCGGTCACACCCAATCCGGGCGCCTGGACGCTGATCGGCGACCTGCGCATCAAGCTCGGCCCGGTGAGTATCGACGCCGATGCCCCAGAACCGTTGGCGCCCGGCGCTATTCACGTTGACCGCAAGAACGTGTGGATCGGCACCGGCTCGCAGGCGGTGCGGCTGGGCCAGATTCAACCACCCGGCAAGAAGCTCATGAACGCGGTCGACTGGGCCCGGGGAGCGCGTCTCGACTCTGCGGCGCGGGCGACATGAGCCCGCCGCGGCCCACCGACCGCGGGCGCGGCAGGCGGCGGCGGCCGTTCGACCCGGCACGCGCCGCCGCGTTCGACGTGCTGCGGGCGGTCAGCGAGCGCGACGCCTACGCGAACCTGGCCCTGCCCGCCCTGCTGCGCGAACGCGGAATCAGCGGCCGCGACGCCGCGTTCGCCACCGAACTGACCTACGGCACCTGCCGCACCCGGGGCCTGCTCGACGCGGTCATCGGGGCCGCCGCCAACCGGTCGCCGGACACCATCGACCCGGTGCTGCTCGATCTGCTGCGGTTGGGCACCTACCAGTTGCTGCGCACCAGGGTCGACACCTACGCCGCGGTCTCGACGACGGTGGAACAGGCGGGGATCGAATTCGATTCGGCGCGAGCGGGCTTCGTCAACGGCGTGCTGCGCGCCGTCGCCGCCCGGGACGAGAAGTCCTGGGTCGAGGAGCTGGCGCCCGATTCGGCGCGCGATCCGGTCGGTCATGCCGCCTTCGTGCACGCGCACCCGCGCTGGATCGCGCAGGCCTTCGCCGATGCGCTGGGGCCGGCCGCGGCCGAGCTCGACGCGGTGCTGGCCAGCGACGACGACCGCCCGCAGGTGCACCTGGCCGCCCGTCCCGGTGTGCTGAGCGCCGCCGAGCTGGCCGACGCCGTCGGCGGCACGGTCGGCCGGTATTCGCCCTACGCGGTGTACCTGCCGGGCGGCGACCCGGGTCGGCTGGCCCAGGTACGCGACGGCGCCGCGCTGGTCCAGGACGAGGGCAGCCAGCTGGTCGCGCGGGCGCTGACCTTGGCGCCGGTCGAGGACGATGCGGGGCGGTGGCTGGACCTGTGTGCCGGACCGGGCGGCAAGACCGCGCTGCTGGCCGCGCTGGGCGCGGAGTCCGGGGCCCGCGTCACGGCCGTGGAGCCCGCGAACCGCCGCGCCGACCTGGTGGTGCAGAACACCCGCGGCCTCCCGGTCGACGTGCTGCGGGTGGACGGGCGGCGAAGCGGACTCGAGCCGACGTTCGACCGGGTTCTCGTCGACGCGCCGTGCACCGGGCTGGGCGCGCTGCGGCGCCGGCCCGAGGCCCGGTGGCGACGCCAGCCGGGCGACGTGCCCGCGCTCACCAAATTGCAGCGCGAGCTGCTGGGCGCCGCGATCGAGCTGACCCGGCCGGGCGGTGTGGTGCTCTACGCGACCTGCTCGCCGCATCTCGCCGAGACCGTCGGCGTGGTGGCCGACGCGCTGCGCCGGCATCCGGTGTCCGCGTTGGACACTCGGCCGCTCTTCGAGCCGGTCACCGGGCTGGGGGATGGGCCGCACGTCCAGCTCTGGCCGCATCGACACGGCACCGATGCGATGTTCGCGGCCGCGCTGCGCCGAGAAGCGGGGTAGGGCCGCGGCGAGCGCCCGGGCAATCGGGCGCGGGCGGGGAACGGCGCGGCTTGCCGGCGTGAAGCCGCCGGCGGCGCTCAGTAGTCTGGCGCACATGTCTGGCAACACCGGTAGGCCGCTGATCGCGCCGTCCATCCTGTCCGCCGATTTCGCGCGGCTAGCCGACGAGGCCGCCGCCGTCGTGGGCGCCGACTGGCTGCACGTCGACGTGATGGACAACCACTTCGTGCCGAACCTGACCATCGGCCTGCCGGTGGTCGAAAGCCTGCTGGCCACCACGAACATCCCGATGGACTGCCATCTGATGATCGAGGACCCCGACCGGTGGGCGCCCGGCTACGCCGAGGCCGGCGCCTACAACGTGACGTTCCACGCCGAGGCCACCGACAACCCGGTCGGCGTGGCGCGCGATATCCGCGCCGCGGGCGCCAAGGCCGGCATCAGCGTCAAGCCGGGCACCCCGCTCGAGCCGTACCTGGAGATCCTGCCGCAGTTCGACACGCTGCTGATCATGTCGGTCGAACCCGGCTTCGGCGGCCAAAGCTTCATCCCCGACGTGCTGAGCAAGGTGCGCACCGCGCGCAAGCTGATCGACGCCGGGGAGCTGACGATCCTGGTCGAGATCGACGGCGGCATCAACGACGACACCATCGAGCAGGCCGCCGAGGCCGGCGTCGACTGCTTCGTCGCCGGGTCGGCCGTTTACGGCGCGGAGGACCCGGAGGCCGCCATCGAGGCGCTGCGGAGGCAGGCCGCCGCCGCCTCACCGCACCTGCGCCGATGAACCAGCCCGCGGGCGGCCTCGACGCGGCCATGCGCCTGGCGATCGAGCAGTCTAACCACGTCAAGGGCAGCACCTATCCGAACCCGCCCGTGGGTGCGGTCATCCTGGACTCCGCGGGCGTGGTCGTCGGCGTCGGTGGCACCGAACCCGCCGGCGGCGACCACGCCGAGGTGTTGGCGTTGCGGCGGGCCGGCGACCTGGCGGCCGGCGGAACCGCGGTGGTCACCCTCGAGCCTTGCAACCACTACGGCAAGACCCCGCCGTGCGTGAACGCCCTCCTGGCGGCCGAGCTCGCGGCGGTGGTTTACGCCGTCGCCGACCCGAACCCGGACGCCGCCGGTGGCGCGGCCCGGCTGACCGAGGCCGGCGTGCGGGTGACGGCCGGGGTGCTGGGCGACGAGGTGGCCGGCGGGCCCTTGCGGGAATGGCTGCACAAGCAGCGGACCGGGCTGCCGCACGTCACCTGGAAGTACGCCGGCAGCGTCGACGGCCGCAGCGCGGCCGCCGATGGCACCAGCCAATGGATTTCCAGCGAGGCCTCGCGGCTGGACCTGCATCGCCGCCGCGCGGCGGCCGACGCGATCGTGGTCGGCACGGGCACCGTGCTGGCCGACGATCCGGCGCTGACCGCCCGGTTGCCCGACGGCTCGCTGGCCGACCGGCAACCGCTGCGCGTGGTGGTGGGAATGCGCGAAATACCCTCGGAGGCAAAGGTTCTCAACGACGACTCGCGGACCATGGTGATTCGCACGCACGACCCCATGGAGGTGATCAAGGCGCTGTCGGACCGCACCGACGTCCTGCTGGAGGGCGGTCCCACCCTCGCGGGCGCGTTCCTGCGGGCGGGGGCGGTCAACCGCATCCTGGCGTACGTCGCGCCGACGCTGCTGGGCGGCCCGATCTCCGTCGTCGACGACGTCGGGGTGCCCACCATCGCGCGGGCGTTGCGCTGGCATTTCGACGGAGTGGACCGGCTCGGGCCGGATCTCGTGCTCAGCCTGGTTCCACGCGTCGATTAGCGGTGACCGGCCGAATCGCCTTGCATCGGGTCCTTGCCGGTTAGGCCGCGCGCACGCTTGTCGGCATACATGTCTGCGTCGGCAAGACGCATGACGTCGCGCTCGCCGGCGGCAATGCCTGCGCTGAAGTCGACCGGCGCGCCGACCTCGGCCCACCGGCGGCGGAGCCGATCGAGGATCCGCCCGGCCTCTGGAGTATCGGCATCGATCAGCAGGAGGAGGAATTCGTCGCCGCCGATGCGGAAGGCGACGTCATTCTTGCGGGCCGACCGGCGCAGCGCGTCGGCGAAGGCGACCAGAACTTCATCGCCGGCCTCGTGGCCGTGACGGTCGTTGTAGCGCTTGAAGTTGTCGAGATCGGCGAGCACCACGGCGCACCGGCCGGCGTGTTGCGACAGCCGGTGTGCCAGGGTGGTCCGGTTCAGCAATCGGGTCAACGCGTCGGTCTGCGCGATGTCGCGCAGTAACAGGCTCTGCTGCACGAGCCGGTCGATGAGCCAGGCCGGCACCTCCGCGACGAGGACCCACATGGTCGCGGCCAGCACCACGGTCAGCGTCGAGGCGGGAAGCGGTTTCACGCAGGCCACCACGAACGCCGCGGCGCCGAGCGGGAGCAGGGCCAGTGAGCGCCACCGCCGACCGGTGAGGCCGAGGTAGGCGAAGGTGATCGTGATCGTGCCGGGGAAGTCGCGCGTGGCGGCCGGTTCGATGGCTCCGGCGAGGAGGGTGACGACAAGCGACGCCACCGGCCATCCCACCAGCAATCCGCGCCGGCCTTGCCAACCGCGGAGCCGGCCCGTCAGCGCGACGAACGCCGCCAGCAACGCGGCCGCGCCGAGCGCCCAATTCAGGGTGGTGTCGCGGCCGGTGGTTCCGGCGTGCGCTCCGGCCGCGGCGTATAAGCCGAGCATCGCAAGGAACGCCGTGCAGCCGATCGCGTGCAACCGTTCGGCTGACGGTTGAGGATCAATGCGCCACGGCACGCAGCCAGAATAGGAGACCCGGGGCCACCGTGCGGGACCCAAGCGCCGGTGCCGGCCACCCTGTCGGGTGTGCTACCGGTCCGCCGGTGACGATCGGAAGCGCGTAGCGCTAGCGCTCGCCCAACGAAACCGCTTGCGGCTCAACGGCTTCCGGCTCCTCGGCGTGTTCTTTGCGACCGCCGATCAACAGGCCGAGCAGCGCTCCCACGATGCAGATGACCACGGTGGCGCTGAAGATGTCGCCGTACATCATCGCGAACGCCTTGAGGTACATCGTCCCCTGCGCGGCGATCCGCTCCAGCAGGGAGGCGTTGGGCGGTATCGCAGCGGTCAGCCCCGCGACGATCTGGTTGAACCGGTAGAGGCCCCACGCGCTGAGCGCCGCGACCCCGATCAGCATGCCGGTCATCCGGGCCACCACCACGGCCGCCGAGGCGATGCCGTGCTGTGCCGACGGCACGACCCGCAGCGCCGCGGACGTCAGGGGCCCGATCACCAGGCCCAGGCCGATGCCGGCGACCAGAAGGTCGGCGTGCAACACGGGAACGCTGAACACCCCGAAGATGTCGTGCTTCTGGCTCAATACGTCCTGGCGCCAGTAGTGGATCAGCCAGTAACCATAGGCCGCGATCAGCAGCCCGATGAACGTCATCACCCGGTCGCCCACGCGGGTGGCGATCCAGCCGCCCAGCACGGCCCCGATCGGCAGCGCGATCAAGAACCACAACAACAAGCCGGCGGCCTGCGTCTGGTCCATCTGCAGCACGCCCTGGCCGAACAGCTCCACGTCGACCAGCGTCACCATCAGCGCCGCACCTGCGGCCAACGATGCGCCCAGCGCGGCCAGGAAGGGGCGGAAGTGCACCCCCGCCGGCTCGATCAGCCGGGTGCGCGAGAACCGTTCCCAGAGCAAAAACAGCACCGCGACGACGACCGCCCCGATGACCAGCGGGAGCCCGTAGCTCGGCAGGATCTGCTTGCCGTCGGGTTGCGGGTTGTACAGGCCGATGACGGCCAGGCCGAGGGCGACCGCGAGCAGCACTCCGCCGACCAGGTCGACCCGCTCGGGGTTCTCGACCTTCTCGTGCGACGGGAGGCTGAATTGGATCATCGCCATCGCGATCAGGGTGAGCGGCACGTTGATCCAGAACACGTAGCGCCAGTCGTGGAACAGGTACACGATGAAGATCCCGTACAGCGGGCCCAGCACGCTGCCGAGCTCCTGCGCGGCGCCGATGCCGCCCAGCACGCCGGCGCGGTTGCGCTGCGCCCACAGGTCGGCGCCCAGGGCGAGGGTGACCGGAAGCAGCGCGCCGCTGGCCACACCCTGGATGGTGCGGCCGGCGATCAGCAGGTGGAAATCGCCCCAGTGCCCGGCGAGGGCGGTCACCACCGAGCCCACCATGAACAGGGCCAGGCTGACCTGCAGCACCAGCTTGCGGCCGAACCGGTCCGAGGCCCGGCCCAGCAGCGGCATGGCGGCGATGTAGCCCAGCAGGTACATCGTGATGATCCAGGTGATGCGCTGCAGCTGGTTGATGGGGATGTGAACGTCGCTCATGATGTCGCGCATGATCGTCACGACGACATAGGCGTCCAGCGCGCCCAGCAGCACCGCCAGACTGCCGGCGCTGATCGCGACGCGGCGTCCGGTCTGCGAACTCATGAACTCACCGGGGGCTTGGTGACCTGGACCTGCTCACCCCAGTTCGACAGGGTGACCTGAACGGAATTGCCCGAACTCTTCTGCATGTTCGCCTGCACCAGCTGGTGGTCGCCGCTCTCCTGGATCCACACCGTGCTGGGCACCGGCTGCGTCGCGTTGAACTGCGGCATGATCTTGTTCACCGCGTCCGCCGACACGTTGCCGCTGACCCGAATGGTGCTCTGCCCGTTGATGGTCTCGCGGCCCTCGGCCTTGGCGTTGCTGAAGTTGGCCAGCGCGTTGCCCAGCCCGGTGTCCGGGTTCAGCAGCACCGACACGTCGTAGATGTCGGAAGCCTTGCCGAAGTCGCTCCACTTGTTCGGCGTCAGGGTGGCGTACAGGGTGCCGTCGACGACCACGAAGTTGGCGTCGATGTCGGATCCACCCAGGGTGATGGTGGCGTTGCCCTTGGCGGCGGTGGCCGGCGCCGTGGTGAGGTCACCGGTGAGCGTCTTGATGGGCAGCCCCTGGATCTTGCCTTGGATCGACAGGACCAGGTGCACGCTCTTGACGGCCTTGGTGGCGTCGGCCGACTGCTTGACCAGGGTCGTGGCGTCGGGCAGCGGGGCGCCGCTCTGCTTTGAACCCGATGAACAGCCGGCGATCAAGGCGGTGGCGAGGGTCAGGGATGCGATGACGGCCGATAGACGGCGGCGGGTCTGCATACCTTGCATCGTAGAGGGTGCCGCCGGCCGGCTTTGGAGACGCGGGGGCCCGGCGCCCGCCCGGCGACGCCGGTTTGGGGCTGCTCACCAGCGCGACCGCCGCGTTTGGGCATCCGATTAACCTGATGGCATGTTCACCGGAATTGTCGAGGAACTCGGAGAGGTGACGGGCCGCGACGTGCTGGCCGACGCCGCGCGGCTCACCATCCGCGGACCCGTCGTCACCTCGGACGCCGGGCACGGCGACTCGATCGCCGTCAACGGCGTCTGCCTGACCGTCGCGGAGCTGCTGCCCGACGGCCAGTTCACCGCCGACGTGATGGCCGAAACCCTCACCCGGTCGAACCTGGGCGCCCTGGAGGTCGGCAGCCCGGTCAACCTGGAGCGCGCCGCGGCGGTGAACAGCCGGCTCGGTGGGCACATCGTGCAGGGGCACGTGGACGGGACGGGTCAGGTGGTCAGCCGGTCGCCGTCCGAGCACTGGGAAGTGGTGCGGATCGAGGTCCCCGCGGCGGTGGCGCGCTACGTCGTCGAGAAGGGATCGATCACCGTCGACGGCATCTCCCTGACGGTCTCGGGGCTCGGCCGCGACTGGTTCGAGGTTTCGTTGATCCCCACCACCCGGGAGCTGACCACGTTGGGTCGCGCCCCGGTCGGGACGCAGGTGAATCTGGAAGTCGATGTGATCGCGAAGTACGTAGAGCGGTTGCTCACCGCGCGATAAGCCTGCCGCCTCGGGTCAGCAGGGCTCGCCCGGCGGCGTCCAGTACGGCTCGCCGGACGGGGTGTAGCACGGCGGTGGTGCGTCGGGCGGCGGGACCGTCATCGCACCGGCGGGCAGCACCCAGTTACCCCAGCGCCCCGGGTCGGTGCAGCCACCGACGCTTACGTGCCGACCGCCGACGTCGGCGCACGCGTCGGCCGTGGCCCGTTGCGGGCAGGCGATGCCCACTCCAAGTCCGGCCGCGAATATCGAGGTCACGACCGGTACCGCCAGTCTCACTGTGATGCTCATGCCGGTCAGAGTAGATTGCTGGCCGCGAATAGGGAGCCGTTTCGCCGCAGTCGGCGTATTGCTGGAGCCCACCCGGGGCCGGCGATCGCGGGCGTGGGCGCTTTTGCCCGCGGTTCAGGCCGATGATGCAGTGCGAGCCGCGACGAATGTATAGGGGCACAACCTCCCGGGGTCGCCCGCGCCCGCGCGTCCCTGTGAACAGCATCGCAATAACCGGCCTCGCCCGGTGGTTCATACTGAATGCAAGACTTGGGCTCTTCCTGCGGACCCCTGAGACAGCAAGGTAGCGACGATGACGAGGTTGGACTCCGTCGAGAGGGCGGTTGCCGACATTGCGGCCGGTAAGGCCGTGGTCGTCATCGATGACGAGGATCGTGAGAACGAAGGCGATCTGATCTTCGCCGCCGAGAAGGCGACGCCGGAGATGGTGGCGTTCATGGTCCGCTACACCTCGGGCTACCTCTGCGTGCCGCTGGACGGCGCGATCTGCGACCGGCTGGGTCTGCTGCCCATGTACGCGGTGAACCAGGACAAGCACGGGACCGCCTACACCGTCACCGTCGACGCGAAAAACGGTGTGGGCACCGGAATCTCGGCCTCCGATCGGGCCACCACCATGCGGCTGCTGGCCGACCCCGCCAGCATCGCCAACGATTTCACCCGCCCGGGGCACGTGGTTCCGTTGCGCGCCAAGGACGGCGGCGTGCTGCGCCGGCCCGGGCACACCGAGGCCGCCGTCGACCTGGCCCGGATGGCCGGGTTGCAGCCGGCCGGCGCGATCTGCGAGATCGTCAGCCAAAAGGACGAAGGCTCGATGGCGCAGACCGATGAGCTGCGGGTCTTCGCCGACGAGCACGACCTCGCACTGATCACCATCGCCGACCTCATCGAGTGGCGACGCAAGCACGAGAAGCACATCGAGCGGATCGCCGAGGCCCGCATACCGACCCGGCACGGCGAGTTTCGTGCCATCGGCTACGCCAGCATCTACGAGGACGTCGAACACGTCGCGCTGGTGCGCGGCGAGATCGCCGGGCCGAACGCCGACGGCGACGACGTCTTGGTGCGCGTGCACTCCGAGTGCCTGACGGGTGACGTGTTCGGCTCCCGGCGCTGCGATTGTGGGCCCCAACTGGACGCCGCGATGGCGATGGTCGCGCGGGAGGGGCGAGGCATCGTGCTGTACATGCGCGGCCACGAGGGCCGCGGCATCGGCCTGATGCACAAGCTGCAGGCCTACCAGCTGCAGGACGCCGGCGAGGACACCGTCGACGCCAATCTCAAACTCGGATTGCCGGCTGACGCAAGGGATTACGGAATCGGGGCGCAGATCCTGGTCGACCTCGGGGTGCGCTCGATGCGGCTGCTGACCAACAATCCGGCCAAGCGCGTCGGGCTGGACGGCTACGGCCTGCACATCATCGAGCGGGTGCCGCTGCCCGTCCGCGCCAACGCCGAGAACATCCGCTACCTGATGACCAAGCGCGACAAGATGGGCCACGACCTGGCCGGTCTCGACGACTTCCACGAATCGGTTCACCTGCCGGGCGAATTCGGCGGCGCTCTGTGACCGCCGGCGACGACGCAGTGGGGGCGCCTCCCGCTGGTGGGGGACGGCGCAGGTGAGCGGTAGCGGGGAGCCGGACATCCCGGCGCTCGACGCGTCCGGCCTGCGCGTCGGCATCGTGGCCAGCACCTGGCACAGCAAGATCTGCGAAGCGCTGCTGGACGGCGCCCGCCGGGTGGCCGCCGAGTCGGGCATCGACAACCCGACGGTGGTCCGCGTGCTGGGCGCCATCGAGCTCCCGGTGGTGGCGCAGGAGCTCGCTCGCAACCACGACGCGGTCATCGCCCTGGGTGTCGTGATCCGCGGGGGAACACCGCACTTCGAGTACGTCTGCGACGCCGTGACCCAGGGCTTGACCCGGGTGGCGCTGGACGCCTCGACGCCGGTCGCCAACGGGGTGCTGACGACCAACACCGAGCAGCAGGCGCTTGATCGCGCCGGGCTTCCGGAATCGGTCGAAGACAAGGGCGCCCAGGCGGCCGGGGCGGCATTGACCGCGGCGCTGACGCTGCGTGAGTTGCGCGCTCGGTCGTGACCACGAGCGAGGGCTGGGACGTCGAGTTGCGTCCCCACCGCACACCGATATTCGTCTACGTCGCCGCGTTCACCATCGCCGCGGTGCACATCGCGATCGGCTTCCTGCTCAAGGTCGGATCCACCGGGGTGGTGTTCCAGACCACCGACCAGGTGGCGATGGCCCTGCTCGGCCTGGTGCTCGCCGGGCTGGTGCTGCTGTTCGCCCGGCCGCGGCTGCGGATCGGGCCGGCGGGAATCTCGGTGCGTAACCTGTTGGGCGACAAGCTCATCGAGTGGCCGGACGTCGCCGGCGTCTCGTTCCCGGTGGGCAACCGGTGGGCGCGCGTCGATCTACCCGACGACGAATACATTCCCGTGATGGCCATCCAGGCCGTCGACAAGGAACGCGCGGTCAACGCCATGGACACCGTGCGGTCGCTGCTGGCGCAGTACCGGCCGGACCTTCCTACGCACTGAAGGGAGCTATCCGTGCCGGCACGGATAGCTCCCTTCAGGTGAGCGGGTCAGAAGTTCTTACAGTCGGTCATCATCTGCTGGAAGATCGGCAAAGCCTGCTGCGCGCCCTGGTTGTGCTCGATGGCGTGCAGCAGGTTCACGCGCTGATCCGGCGACGACGCCAGGTACTGCTGCAAGAACTGCTGGTTCGGCGGCGACTGGTCGAGGTACTGAGCGGCCATCGGGTTTTCCGCGTGCACCGCCCGCATCGCCTGGTCGTAGCTGCAGGTCGTGTTGATCATCGGGCCGTAGTCGGGGGCCGCGGATGCGACCCCAGCTGCGGCGGTCGACGCCAATGCCAGGCCGCCGACCCCCATCGCGATCCTGGTCAACGAGCGCTTGAACATCTGTGGACTCCCTCCATTGATTGCCACCCACTGTAACGTCCAGCTACCCCCTTGGTAACCAGAACAAACCGTCCACACCGCCGACCGGTCGTCATAATCCGAGGTCATTGGGCCTTTTCGGGAATTGGCGGATCGGTCGGTGGGCTACTTGTCTATCGAACAAGCGCTCGAATGCGTTACAGGATGTGCCCGAACCGGGGGCGGCGTTTTCGCCGCGTCGAGCCGTGCTCCCGCGGCGCCGGCGTGTCCCGGGCGGCTACTAGCCTGGATGAGTGCCAGATCCCGCCACGTACCGTCCCCCGCCCGGGTCGATCCCGGTCGAGCCGGGCGTCTACCGATTCCGGGACGCGCACGGGCGAGTCATCTACGTCGGGAAGGCCAAGAGCCTGCGCAGCAGGCTGACGTCCTATTTCGCCGACATCGCAAGCCTGCATCCGCGCACCCGGCAGATGGTGACCACCGCCGCCAAGGTCGAGTGGACCGTGGTCAACACCGAAGTCGAGGCGTTGCAGCTCGAATACAACTGGATCAAAGAGTTCGACCCCCGCTTCAACGTCCGCTACCGCGACGACAAGTCGTACCCGGTGCTGGCCGTCACCCTCAACGAGGAATTTCCGCGGCTGATGGTCTATCGCGGTCCGCGCCGCAAGGGGGTCCGCTATTTCGGGCCCTACTCCCACGCCTGGGCGATCCGGGAGACGCTGGACCTGCTCACCCGCGTTTTCCCGGCCCGCACATGCTCGGCCGGTGTGTTCAAGCGGCACAAGCAGATCGACCGTCCGTGCCTGCTCGGCTACATCGACAAATGCTCGGCGCCCTGTATCGGGCGGGTCAGCGCCGAGCAGCACCGCCAGATCGTGGACGACTTCTGCGACTTCCTGTCCGGCAAGACCGACCGCTTCGCCCGCGAGCTGGAACAGCGGATGCAGGCCGCATCCGACGAACTCGACTTCGAGCGCGCCGCGCGGCTGCGGGACGACCTGGGGGCGCTCAAGCGCGCGATGGAGAAGCAGGCGGTGGTGCTCGGTGACGGCACCGACGCCGACGTCGTCGCCTTCGCCGACGACGAGTTGGAGGCCGCGGTTCAGGTGTTTCACGTCCGCGGCGGCCGGGTGCGCGGCCAGCGCGGCTGGATCGTCGAAAAGTCCGCGGAGGCCGGTGATTCCGGCGAGGAGCAGTTGGTGGAGCAGTTCCTGACGCAGTTCTACGGGGAGCAGGCCGAACTGGGTGGCCACGACAACCAAGGGGCCGACGAAGCCGCCAACCCGGTGCCGCGCGAGGTGCTGGTGCCCTGCCTGCCGTCCAACTCCGATGAACTGGCCAGCTGGCTCTCCGGCCTGCGTGGCTCCCGGGTCGTGCTGCGGGTGCCGCGCCGTGGTGACAAACGGGCGCTGGCCGAGACGGTGCAACGCAACGCCAAAGAGGCTCTGCAACAACACAAGCTGAGGCGCGCTGGCGACTTCAACGCCAGATCTGCTGCGCTGCAGAACATTCAGGAGGCGCTGGGGCTGGCCGACGCGCCGCTGCGCATCGAATGCGTCGACATCAGCCACGTGCAGGGCACCGACGTGGTGGGCTCGTTGGTGGTGTTCGAGGACGGCCTGCCACGCAAGTCGGACTACCGCCACTTCGGGATCCGGGAGGCCGCCGGGCAGGGACGCTCCGACGACGTCGCCTCGATCGCCGAGGTGACCCGCCGCCGGTTCGCGCGACACCTCAGCGAACAGAACGACCCGAATATGCTTTCCCCCGAAGGGAAGTCGCGCCGATTCGCCTATCCGCCCAACCTCTACGTCGTCGACGGTGGCGCGCCGCAGGTCAACGCGGCCAGCGCCGTGCTCGAAGACCTCGGCATCACCGATGTCGCGGTGATCGGCCTGGCCAAGCGCCTGGAAGAGATATGGGTGCCCTCCGAGCCGGACCCCGTCATCATGCCGCGCAACAGCGAAGGGCTTTATCTGCTGCAACGAATTCGCGACGAGGCGCATCGGTTCGCCATCACCTACCATCGCAGCAAGCGATCTAAGCGAATGACCGCCTCAGCGCTGGATTCGGTGCCAGGATTGGGGGAACATCGCCGCAAGGCGCTGGTAACCCATTTCGGATCCATAGCCCGCCTCAAGGAGGCCACCGTCGACCAGATCACGGCCGTTCCCGGAATCGGTGTGGCCACCGCCACCGCCGTTCTGGAGGCGCTGCGACCGGAGCAGCCCGGAGAAGCCGAATGACGGGTGAAGTGGCCGAGGGCCACCCGGTGGAGGCCCGCCCCGAAGGCGGGGCCGGCATCGACGTCGTTCTGGTGACCGGATTGTCGGGCGCCGGGCGGGGTACCGCGGCCAAGGTGCTCGAGGACCTGGGCTGGTACGTGGCCGACAACCTGCCGCCCCAGCTGATCACGCGGATGGTGGACTTCGGCATGGACGCAGGATCTCGGATCACCCGGTTGGCGGTGGTGATGGACGTGCGGTCGCGCGGCTTCACCGGCGACCTCGACGAGGTGCGCAACGAGTTGGCCACCCGCAACATCACCCCGCGCGTGGTGTTCATGGAGGCCTCCGACGACATGCTGGTGCGCCGCTACGAGCAGAACCGCCGCAGCCACCCGTTGCAGGGCGAGGCGACCCTGGCGGAGGGCATCGCCGCCGAGCGCCGGATGCTGGCCCAGGTGCGCGCCACGGCCGATCTGATCATCGACACGTCGACCCTGTCCGTGCGCGGGTTGCGGGAGAGCATCGAGCGCGCGTTCGGCGGCGACGCCGGCACGTCGATCAGCGTCACCGTCGAATCGTTTGGCTTCAAGTACGGCCTGCCGATGGACGCCGACATGGTGATGGACGTACGTTTCCTGCCCAACCCGCACTGGGTCGACGAGCTGCGCCCGCTCACCGGGCAGGACCCCGCGGTGAGCGAGTACGTTTTGAGTCAGCCCGGGGCCGCGGACTTCCTCGACGCCTACCACCGGTTGCTGTCCCTGGTCGTTGACGGCTACCGCCGGGAGGGCAAGCGCTACATGACGGTGGCGATCGGCTGCACCGGCGGCAAGCATCGCAGTGTCGCGATCGCCGAGGCGCTGATGGGGCTGCTGAAGGCCAATCCTCAACTGTCGGTGCGGGTGCTGCACCGGGATCTGGGCCGCGAATGAGCGGGCCGACGAATCACGGCATCGTCGCCCTGGGCGGCGGCCACGGCCTGTACGCGACGCTGTCCGCGGCCCGCCGGCTCACCCCACACGTGACCGCCGTGGTGACCGTCGCGGACGACGGCGGTTCGTCGGGGCGGCTGCGTAGCGAATTGGATGTGGTGCCACCGGGCGACCTGCGAATGGCGTTGGCGGCCCTGGCATCTGACAGCCCCCACGGGCGGCTGTGGGCGACCATCCTGCAACACCGATTCGGCGGCAACGGGGCGTTGGCCGGGCACCCGATCGGCAACCTGCTGCTCGCCGGGCTGTCCGAGGTGCTGGCCGATCCGGTGGCCGCCCTCGACGAGCTCGGCCGCATCCTGGGCGTCAAGGGCCGCGTCCTGCCGATGTGCCCGATCGCGTTGCAGATCGAGGCCGACGTCTCCGGCCTGGAGACCGATCCGCGGATGTTCCGGCTCATTCGCGGCCAGGTGGCGATCGCCACCACCCCGGGCAAGGTGCGCCGGGTGCGGCTGCTCCCGTCCGACCCGCCGGCGACCCGGCAGGCCGTCGACGCCATCATGGCCGCCGACCTGGTGGTGCTGGGTCCCGGCTCGTGGTTCACCAGCGTGATCCCGCATGTCCTGGTGCCGGGCCTGGCTGCGGCGCTGCGGGCGACCACGGCCCGTCGGGCGCTGGTGCTCAATCTGGTGGCCGAGCCGGGGGAGACGGCGGGCTTCTCCGTCGAACGTCATCTGCACGTGTTGGCCCAGCACGCACCGGGGTTCACCGTGCACGACATCATCATCGACGCCGAACGGGTGCCCGGCGAGCGGGAGCGGGAGCACCTGCGCCGCACCGCGATGCTGCTTCAAGCCGAGGTCCACTTCGCCGATGTGGCCAGACCTGGTACACCTTTACATGATCCGGGCAAACTCGCGGCGGCCCTGGACGGGGTCCGGACGGCCCACAAGGCTCCGGGAGCGCCTCCGGTCACGGCCACCGCGGATATTCGGGTCGACAGTGCAAGTCCACAGACCGGTGGGAGTGGACCGGCTGGCAGCGGACCAAGGGGTGACGACGCGTGGCGATGACGACCGAAGTCAAGGACGAGCTCAGCCGCCTGGTCGTGAAGTCGGTCAGCGCGCGCCGGGCGGAGGTCACGTCGCTGCTCAGGTTCGCCGGCGGGTTGCACATCGTCGGCGGTCGCGTGGTGGTGGAGGCCGAGGTGGACCTCGGCAACGTCGCGCGCCGGCTACGCAAGGACATCTTCGAGCTCTACGGCTACAACGCCGTCGTGCATGTGTTGTCGGCCAGCGGGATTCGCAAGACCACCCGCTACGTGCTGCGGGTGGCCAACGACGGTGAGGCGCTGGCCCGCCAGACCGGACTGCTCGACAACCGCGGCCGGCCGGTGCGCGGTCTGCCCGCCCAAGTCGTGGGCGGCAGCGTCGCCGACGCCGAAGCCGCCTGGCGCGGGGCCTTCCTGGCGCACGGTTCGCTGACCGAGCCGGGACGGTCGTCGGCCCTGGAGGTCAGCTGCCCCGGCCCGGAGGCCGCCCTGGCGCTGGTGGGCGCGGCGCGCCGGCTCGGGGTCAGCGCGAAGGCCCGCGAGGTCCGCGGCGCCGACCGGGTGGTGGTGCGTGACGGCGAGGCGATCGGCGCGTTGCTGACCCGGATGGGCGCCCAGGACACCCGGCTCATCTGGGAGGAGCGCCGGATGCGCCGCGAGGTGCGTGCGACGGCCAACCGCCTCGCCAACTTCGACGACGCCAACCTGCGCCGCTCGGCCCGGGCCGCGGTCGCGGCGGCCGCCCGGGTGGAACGCGCACTCGAGATCCTCGGCGACACGGTCCCCGACCACCTGGCCTCGGCCGGCAAGCTGCGGGTCGAGCACCGGCAGGCGTCGCTGGAGGAGCTCGGCCGGCTCGCCGATCCGCCGATGACGAAAGACGCTGTGGCGGGCCGAATTCGGCGATTGCTGTCGATGGCCGACCGCAAGGCGAAGATCGAGGGCATCCCGGACACCGAATCGGCGGTCACGCCCGATCTGCTGGAAGACGCTTGACCCGGACAGCGGCTTGTAGCGGGGGCGCGACGCTGAGCTAACCGCCGCCCTGTCCCTGGCAAATCCCGTTCGAGCGCATGAGTGATCACGCCGGCAATGCTTGCCCCGCGTGATTGGTGCCAAACAATCCGGGACTGGCAGCGCTGATCTACATTCCACATTCAATTCACATAGATCATGTAATTCATAAATTCGCTCTTTGGTGACATGCAATCCCATTTCGGGCGCTTAGGCGGCTGACTGCGGCACGCCCGCTCCGCTGTTACGCAAGCCGGTGACTGGCGAATTCATACAACGCACATATCTTCTCTGAAGATCATATGAGTTTCGGACGTGTCGGTCTTCGGTGAGTCACGCGGGCGCAGGTAACCCGTGCCACGGCGAATCCGTTGGGGCCAGACGCAACTCATGGCCAGGTACTGCTCCGTCGCCCCGTCCCGTGGAGGCGTCCGGCAGCGGTCTCATTTCGCCGTGATCGCAATTTATGCTCGTGAGATTTTTATTCATCCGCCGGCGCTTCCCGGGCTTCCCACTCGCATTTTCACCAAGTATTCATGCGGTCGCCTTGTCCGATTCGCGCGAGGTAGGGAGGTTTATCGCCGTTTTGCGTGCCGGGCCCACTCAGAAGCGGTCGTCCACCCCGGGCGCTGCGACGGTGCCGAACCGGGCGAGTCGGGCGGAAGGCATTTCGGCCGCGGCTGGCTAGTGTCCTGTCTGCAAGGAATCGCCCGCTCGCCAGCAAATTCTCTTATCCCGTTTCGGCGGCGGCACGAAGGGCTCGATTGGCGGCGTTCGGCTGGTCGGCGGACGCAAGCACAGGGCCGGCGGTGGCGACACTGCCGGAGGCGGAGGATGGCATGGATTTCGGGGCGTTACCGCCGGAGATCAACTCCGGCAGGGTCTATTCAGGGCCGGGGCCGGCGCCGCTGCTGGCGGCGGCGGCTTCCTGGGACGGTTTGGCGGCCGAATTACGTTCGGCAGCAGGGTCTTACGGTTCCACGATCTCGGAGCTGAGAGCCCTCTGGCGCGGGCCCGCGTCGACGACGATGGCGACCGCGGCGACGACCTACATCGCGTGGCTAGACGGTACCGCCGTGCAGGCCGAGCAGACCGCCGTGCAGGCCAAGGCGGCCGCGGCCGCCTACGAAGCCGTCTTCGCGGCCACCGTCCCGGCCCCGGTGGTCGCGGCCAACCGGGCCTTGCTGGCCTCGCTGATCGCGACCAACATCCTGGGTCAAAACACCCCGGCGATCGCGGCCACCGAGGCGCAGTACGCCGAGATGTGGGCGCAGGACGCGGGCGCCATGTATGCCTATGCCGCCTCGTCGGCGGCGGCGGCGCAACTGACACCGTTCGCGGCGCCGGCGCCGACCACCGACGGCAGCGCGGAGGCCGACCAGTCGGCCGCGGTGGCCTCCGCGCTCGGGTCGTCGAGCGCCTCGAGGGTGGAATCTGCGCTCTCGGAGGCGGTTTCGCAGGCGCCGGCCGGGCTGCAAAGCCTCGCGGTGAGCGCGGACGCGGTGACGACGCCGGCGGCCGCCCTGCCGTTGGGCCTGGCGGACATCACCGGGATCCTGAAGACCTTCAACAGCATCATGGGCACGATCTCCGGCCCGTACACCCCGCTCGGGGTGGCCAACCTCGCGAAGAACTGGTACCAGATCGCCCTCAGCATCCCGAGCGTGGGGACGGGCATCCAAGGTATCGGGCCGCTATTGCACCCCAAAGCGCTCACCGGGGTCCTTGCGCCGCTGCTGCGCAGCGACCTGCTGACCGGCGCGGCCGCGTTGTCGAGTGCGAGTCCGGTTTCGGCCGCGACGGGTCAGGCCGGGCTGGTCGGGTCGTTGTCGGTGCCGGCTAATTGGGCGTCTGCCGTTCCCGCGATCCGCGCGGTGGCGGCCGAGCTGCCGGAGACGATCGTGGAAGCTGCTCCCGCGATGGCCGTGAACGGCCAACAAGGGATGTTCGGCCCGGCTGCCCTGTCAAGTCTGGCCGGACGTGCCATGGGGGACACCGCGACTCGCGCGGTCGCCGGGTCGACCGTTCGCGTGCCGGGTGCCGTCGCCGTCGACGACATCGCGACCACGTCCACCGTCATCGTGATCCCGCCGAACGCCAAATAAGAAAGGGTGCGGCAATGGTCTTCAGCGATTTCGCAACGCTGCCACCGGAGGTGATCTCCACCCAGATCTATGCGGGCCCGGGCGCCGGGCCGCTGCTGGCCGCCGCCGCGGCCTGGGACACGCTGGCCGCCGAGTTGCACTCCACCGCCGCCTCTTACGGCACGGTGATCTCGGACCTCGTCGGCGAGGCCTGGCAGGGTCCGTCGTCGGAGTCGATGGCCGCGGCGGTAGCACCGTATCTCGCGTGGATCTCGACCACCGCGGGCCAAGCCGAGCAGACCGGCGCCCAGGCCCGCGCCGCGGCCGCCGCCTACGAAGCCGCCTTGGCCGCGACCGTGCCGCCGCAGCTCGTCGCGGCGAACCGCATCGCGTTGGCCGAACTGTTGCAGACGAACCTACTGGGGCAGAACGACGCGGCGATCGCGGCGATCGAAGACGAGTACGGCCAGATGTGGGCCCAGGATGTCGCCGCCATGTTCAGCTACGCCGGCGCGTCGGAATCGGCCGGTGAGCTGACCGCTTTCGAGGGGGCGCCGGCCACCACCAACGACGGCGGGCCGGCGGCCCAGGCGGCCGCCACGGCCGCGTCAGAGCCCACGTCGTTGTCGTCCTGGCTGAAGCAGATAGAGGACTACCTCACCTCGCTCACCGGCCAATACACCAAGTTCTGGCAGCAGCTGATCGGGGGAGTCACGGGGAGCCCGGACGTCGCACCCCTGTGGGAAACGTTGTATTCCAGCATTTCCCAGATCGGCACCCAGGCAACGTGGACCAACGTCACCAACGCCAGCATCGGCCTGGGCGTGTCGCAGTGGAAGAACTTCTTCATCTACGCGCCGTGGAGCGCCGCGATGTCGAAAACCTCGCTGGGCGCCGGTCTGGCGTCGCCGGGCCACGTCGCCGCCGGGGTCGCGGCCAAACCGGTGTCGGCGGTGCTGGGCAACGCGCCGACGGTGGGGAAGCTTTCGGTGCCGCCCGGCTGGGCGACCGCCGCCCCGGCGGTCCGGCTGGCGGCTCTGCCCGGCACCAGCGTGGCCGCGGCCGCGGCGGCGGATGTCCCCGCCGCGGCCGCGGCGGCGGATGTCCCCGGCCTGGTCAACGAGGCGACGCTGGGCAGCCTGGCCGGTGGCGCGCTGGGCGGCCCGGCGGCGCGCGTGGTCAGTTCAACCGGCATCCAGCAGCCCCGCGTCGGCACCGGCGAGCGGCGCACCCCACCGGTCAAGCTCGACCGCATCATCGCCCAGCTCCAGGAGATGCCCGACCAGGTGCAGCACTGGAACGTCGACGAGGCCGGGCTCGATGACCTGGTCGCCAAACTCAGAACGACGCCGGGCGTGCACGCCGTGCACGTGACGGACGGCGCGGAGGTCGCGGTCGGCGGCGCCGAAGCCAAGTCGGGATAGTTGGGGCGCAACGGGTTTCGCGTCGTGATCGCGGGCCGGGCCGGGCCATAGCGGGCAATCCGCACGAAGGAGGACTGATGAGACTGTTGTTAGCGCTTCTCGGTGTGTCGCTGGGCATCGTTGCCGCGGCGCCCGCGCACGCCATCCCCGGGGAGGACGAAGCGGCGACCGACGAGAACAACGAGGTCTTCATCGCCGACCTGCACAGGGTGGGGATCAGTTTCGCGGACCCCGATCAAGCCGTCGCCGCCGGAAAGGCGGTGTGCGGCCTGATCTCTCGTGGCGTGTCCGGCCTTCAGCTGCTCAATGACCTGCGGGACAACAATCCCGCGCTGACGACCAACGGTGCCGCCCAGTTCGCGACGATATCAGCGAAGTCGTTCTGCCCGCGACAACTCGACGCTTCCGCGAAGAGCTAGGCGGTGCCTGAAACGCCAAGTAGCCAACGCCGCGGTATGAGTCGCGGTCGATAAGCACTCACGTTCCCCCGTCGCAGAGAAAAACCCGATGTCGCAACACAAGTCGCCAGCCATTCAGCTGGAGCCGGTGCTGGATTCCGGTGCCCTGCCGCCGGAAGCCATTTCCGGTCGAATGCATTCGGGGCCCGGCGCCGAATCGATGATGGAAGCCGCCAGGGCGTGGGAAGTGCTCGCTGCTCAACTCGGTGAGATGGCAGAGAAATACCGGGCGGTGATCTCCGAGCTGGGTGTGGCGGAACAGAACGCTTCGGTGAGGGCGATAACTCAAGCCCTCGCCGCCCACGCGGCGTGGCTCGACGCCACCGCTGCCCAGGCCCGGCAGACGGCCACCCAGGCCGGGGCGGCCGCAAGCGCTTACGGTCTGACCCGTGCGGCGGCAGCGGCGCCTGGTGCGATCATCGCCAACCGGCTGCGGCGGATCTGGCTGGCCGCGGCGAACTGCCTAGGCCAGCTGAGTCCGGCCATCGCCGACGCCGACGCCGACTACGACCGGATGTGGGCCCAAGACACCGCCGCTCTGGTTGCCTACGCCCGCGCCTCGGCGGCCATCACGCTTACACCATTCAGTTCGCCTTGCGCTCGTCTGAGCGAGACGACGCGCCACGCTGCGGCGGTCACCGAGCCGTCCCGTCGATGGCGCCTGACGGTGGCGCCGGAGGTCATATCGACTGGGGCGCAGGTGATCTCGACCATCTCCGAAGCGCTCGATGCGCTGGCCTCCTCGCCGCTGGCCTCCTTCGACGTGGCCCTGCTGCCGAAAACGGCGGCCCTGTCCAGGTTGAGTTCACTGTCGGCGCCGCTGGACGTCGCGCTCAACCACCTGAGTTCCCTCAACAAGGCCGCCGCGCTGGATAGGGCCTCGGCCGTGCGGTCCCGGTGGGTTACCGCGTCCGGCGCGGACGACGCCGCGACGCGTGTGAGCGTCGGTAACCGCGCAGCGGTGGGGGCCTTGTCGGTCCCCAGGGCGTGGACTCGGTCGATGCCAAGCCCCCCATGGCCGAGTCCGCAAGCGAGTCCCGTCGATCGAAGCCAGTGAGCCATCCGCGGCCGACGAGTTGCGGCGCAAGGGTTCCCGTCATTCGCCGCCGCTGTGCGCGCGACGCATGACGTCAACCGCGGACCTCGCGTGCCGGCGGTGCCCGCCGGCGTCCGTCGGCACCTTTGCGCGGCGGGCTCCTCGGGACCGGTCCCGAACGGCGCAGGCGGTCGCAACGACCTGGCGACCGGGCGGATGCGCGCCCGGCTCAGCCTGCGGGTAGTTTGTTTGCCATTGCTGGTCGCGACGGGGGTCGGGGGGCTACGGTCGGGGGATGAAACGGCTCTCGAGTGTTGATGCGGCGTTCTGGTCAGCCGAGACTGCGGGCTGGCACATGCATGTGGGCGCGCTCGCGATCTGCGACCCGAAGGACGCACCGGAGTACAACTTCCAGCGGCTGCGCGAACTGATCATCGAACGGCTGCCGGAGCTGCCGCAGCTGCGGTGGCGGGTCACCGGGGCGCCGCTCGGGCTGGACCGGCCGTGGTTCGTCGAGGACGAGGACCTGGACCCCGACTTCCACATCCGCCGCATCGCCGTCCCAGCGCCCGGCGGCCGGCGCGAGCTCGAGGAGCTGGTCGGCCGGTTGATGTCCTACAAGCTGGATCGTGCGCGGCCGCTGTGGGAGATGTGGGTGATCGAGGGGGTCGAGGGTGGCCGGATCGCTTCGCTGACCAAGATGCACCACGCCATCGTCGATGGCGTCTCGGGAGCCGGGCTGGGCGAAATTCTCTTGGACATCACCCCGGAACCTCGACCACCGCAACAGGAAACGGTGGGATCCCTGGTCGGCAACCGGATTCCGGGCATAGAGCGGCGGGCGGTGGGCGCGCTCATCAACGTCGGCGTCAAGACGCCCTTCCGCATCGCCCGACTGGTGGAGCAGACGGTGCGCCAGCAGATCGCCGCGCTCGGTGTGAGCGGCAGGCCCCCGCGCTATTTCGAAGCGCCCAAGACCCGGTTCAACGCGCCCGTGTCGCCGCACCGCCGGATCACCGGCTGCCGCGTGGAGCTGGCCCGGGCCAAGGCCGTCAAGGATGCCTATGGCGTCAAGCTCAACGACGTCGTGCTGGCGCTGGTGGCCGGTGCCGCCCGCGAGTACCTGCAGAAGCGGGGCGAGCTGCCCGCCAAACCGCTGATCGCCCAGATCCCCGTCTCCACCCGGACCGACGAGAACAAGGACGACGTCGGCAACCAGGTGAGCTCGATGACCGTGTCGCTGGCCACCGACGTCGAGGACCCCGCCGAGCGGCTCCGGGCCATCCACGAGAGCACCCAGAACGCCAAGCTGATGGCCAAGGCGTTGTCGGCGCACCAGATCATGGGGCTGACCGAGACCACCCCGCCGGGGCTGCTGCAGTTGGCCGCCCGCGCCTACACGGCTAGCGGGCTGTCGCGAAACCTGGCCCCCATCAACCTGGTTGTGTCCAACGTGCCGGGCCCACCGTTCCCGCTGTACATGGCCGGCGCCAAACTGGATTCGCTGGTGCCGCTGGGGCCGCCCGTCATGGACGTCGCCCTGAACATCACCTGCTTCTCCTACACCGACTACCTGGACTTCGGCTTCGTGACGACGCCCGAGGTCGCCAACGACATCGACGACATGGCCGACCGCATCGAGCCGGCGCTCACCGAACTGGAGAAGGCCGCCACCCGGGAGTGAGCCGGAAACCATCGAACGTGCCTTTCGCCGAGCGTCACGCTAGCGTGTCCGCCGCAAGCGACTATCACGCTAGCGTGACCGCGCGCCTGGCCAACGCGGCTCGTACCCGCCCGACGATGTCCGTGGGACGATCACCGACCACCACTCGAACGACGATCCAGCCCAGGCGCTCGAGCGTTTCGCGCCGCCTGATGTCCCACGTGTATTGCCAGCGATCCCGACGATGTTGCTCACCGTCGTACTCGGCTGCGACTTTGAAATCCTCCCACCCCATATCGAGGTAGTACGTTAGGTCGCCGAACTCGTCACTGACCGGGATCTGGGTTTGCGGTCGGGGCAGCCCCGCTTGGATCAGCAACAGTCGCACCCACGTTTCCTTCGGGGACTGCGCGCCGGCGTCAGCGAGACTGATCGCATTGCGCGCCGACCGAATGCCGGGTCGCCCCGCGTATCGCTCAGCGAGCAACTCGATCTCAGCCTCCTTGCAGTTCGTTGCGCGAAGCAGGTCGTCGATCGCGGCCACAGCGTCGTTCGTCGGATGCCAGCATCCCAGATCGACGGCGGTACGGGCCGGCGTGGTCACGGGAACACCGTCGAACAGCGTGATTTCGTCGTCTTCTAGGGGACCACCGTGAACCCGTAGTCCGGGCAATGGGTTTCTGTTGCTATGGAGGATCTCAATCGGTGCCGTGGCGTCGACCCACTGGGCACCATGAACGGCGGCAGCCGACAGGCCCGCGACAACGCCCCGCCGACGCGACCACAGCCATGCCGCGCGGGCTCGGATCAGAGGGGTGAGTTCGGCGCGAGGGTCGACATAGACGTCGCGAAACAACTTCCGGTAGTGAGTGCGCAAAGCGCTCTTGACGACATCTCCATTCGAGACTGCCTCACTGCCGATGAAAGGCTCCGCCATCGCGGCAGCGTCGCACAAACCGCAACGAACGTCAGGTCAGTAGGGCCCGGCTATCCACAATCGGCCACGCCAGCGTGACCCTCGCGCCCCTGAGCCACGCTGGCGTGACGCTGGGCGGAGGGGGCGTGACGCTGGGGGCGCCAGCCCCGGCCTAGTCGCGCTCGGGCGGGTTCGTCGCGTACACCCAGGACAGGAACCGGGCGACAGCCTCCGCGGACCGATGCGCCCGCGGGGAACTGAAAATGTCGAAAGCGTGTTGCGCGTTGGGCAATTCGGCGTAGGCGACCGGCGACTTCGACACCGCCCGCAGCTCCTCGATGAACTCCTGGGCCTCCCCGACGGGAATCAGCGAATCGTCGCAGCCGTGCAGGACGAAGAACGGTGGCGCGTCGGCCCGCAGCCGCCGGATCGGCGAGGCGTCGACGTAGACGTCGCGGTGCGCGTCGTATTCCCGCTTCACCACGAACTTTTCGAGCAGCGAGACGAATTCGGGTCGGCCCTCGCCCTCGGTGGAGAACCAGTCGTAGCGGCCGTAGATCGGGACGGCGGCCGCCACCGACGTGTCGGCGTCCTCGAAGCCCGGCTGGAATTGCGGGTCGTTGGGGGTCAGCGCCGCCAGCGCGCACAGGTGCCCGCCCGCCGAGCCGCCGGTGACCGCGACGAAGTCGGGATCACCGCCGTAGTCCGCGATGTTCTCCTTGACCCAGGCCAGCGCCCGTTTGACGTCGACGATGTGGTCGGGCCAGGTGTGGCGGGGGGAGACGCGGTAGCCGATGGACACGCACACCCAGCCGCGCGCGGCGAGGTGGCTCATCAGCGGGTAGGCCTGCGGCCGGCGCATCCCGATCATCCAGGCGCCGCCCGGAACTTGCAGCAGCACAGGCGCCTTCGCGTCGCGCGGCAGGTCGCGGCGGCGCCAGATGTCGGCGAGGTTGGCGCGGCCGTTGGGGCCGTAGGACACCACGTTCGTCTTCTCGACGTACCGCCGGCGCGCCACGGTGTTGCCCAGCGGCAGGCTGCGCCGCCCGCTGCGCGTGGGCTTGGCGTGTGGCAGCTTGCCCAGCGCCTCCTCGTAGTCGTGACCCAGCTGCTCGCGTAGGCCCGCCTCGAGCACCCGGCCCGGGGTGGTGACGGCGCGGTAGCGGATCACCCCGAGGATGGCCCACGACGCGGCGGTCATGGCCAGCGCCGCCTTGCCGCGCCGCCCCTCGAAATGGCCGCGCCGCGCGCGCCGCAGCGCATCCACCAGCGAGATGGTGAAGTAGACGCCCGGCACCTCCGAGGTCGGCCAGCCGAACCAGAAGACCAGCACGGTGCTGTACCCCTTGCGGGCGAGCGGCCGTAATCCGTTGGCGGCGTTGGCCAATTCCAGCGCGGCGCGGGCCAGCGGCCGGGGGCGTACCAATCGGCGCATCAGCCGTTGACCCGCGACTGCAGTTCGTTGCGCAAAATCTTGCCGGTGCTGCTGCGCGGCAGTTCGTCGACGACGGCGATTTCGCGGGGGACCTTGTAGTTGGCCAGGTTGTCCCGGACGTGTTGCTTGAGGGTCTCGGGCGTCGCCTGGGCGCCGTCGCCCAGCACGACGAATGCCGCCAGGCGCTGCCCGTACTGCTCGTCGTCGACGCCGATCACCGCGGCCTCGGCCACGTCGTCGTGCGCCGCCAGGATCTTCTCCACCTCGATCGGGTAGACGTTCTCACCGCCGGAGACGATCATCTCGTCGTCGCGGCCGACCACGAACAAGCGGCCGGCCTCGTCCAGATAGCCGACGTCGCCCGACGACATGAACCCGGCGTGAAAATCCTTGGTGGCCCCCGAGGTGTAGCCCTCGAACTGGGTGTCGTTGCGGACGTAGATCGTGCCGACCTCGCCGGTGGGCAGCTCGTTGAATTCGCTGTCCAGGATGCGGATTTCGGTCCCGCCGGCGGCCCGCCCCGCGGTGTCGGGCGCCGCGCGCAGGTCCGCCGGGGTGGCGGTGGCGATCATGCCGGCCTCGGTGGCGTTGTAATTGTTGTAGATCACGTCACCGAACTCGTCCATGAACGCGGTGACGACGTCCGGACGCATCCGTGAGCCGGACGCCGCGGCGAAGCGCAATGACTTGCAGCTGTAGCGCTTTCGAACCTCGGGCGGCAGCTCCATGATGCGGTCGAACATCACCGGAACCACCGCCAGGCCGGTCGCGTGGTGCCGGTCGATCAGGTCCAGCGTCGCCTCCGGGTCGAACTTGCGCCGGGTCACCACCGTGCACGCCATCGACGCCGCGAAGATCAACTGCGAAAAACCCCAGGCGTGGAACATCGGCGCCACGACCACGATCGTCTCCTCGGCCCGCCACGGCGTGCGGTCCAGAATGGCCTTGAGGGTGCCGATGCCGGCATTGCCACCGGTTTGGTTGGCCCCCTTGGGCGTTCCGGTCGTGCCGGAGGTCAGCAAGATCATCCTGCCCTTGCGGCCGGAGCGTTCCGGCCGCTGGCCTGCGTGATCGGTGATGAGCTTCTCGACGGTCAGGTCGTGGTCGCCGTCGGTCCAGGCCACGATGCGGGTGGCGTCCGGCTTGTCGGCCAGCGCCCGGTCCACCGTCTCGGTGAACTCCTCGTCGTAGATGACGGCGTCGACGCCCTCGCGGTTGACCACCTCGGCGAGCGCGGGGCCGGCGAAGGACGTGTTCAGCAGCACCACGTCGGAGCCGAGCCGGTTGACGGCCACCACCGACTCGACGAAGCCGCGGTGGTTGCGGCACATGATCCCGACGACCTTGGGTTGGCCCGTGGGCAGCTGCTGCAGCGCCGCGGCGAGGGCATTGATGCGCTCGTCGAGCTGGCGCCAGGTCAGCGTGCCGAGTTCGTCGATCAGGCCCGGCCGGTCCGGGCAGCGTTGCGCCGCGCTGGCGAAGCCGACGGTCATCCCCAGCCCCTCGCGGCGCATGGCCGAGGCGATCTTCAGGTAGCGGTCGGGCCGCATCGGCGCGATCATGCCGGCGCGGCGCAGCGTGGAGATGACGCCGAGGGCGTCGCTGATAGGACTCAACGGAGAAGCCACAGGTCAGCCCAGGATCGGGAAGCGTCGCTTGGCGGCCAGGTCCTTGAGGGCCTGCTGCATGACCGACCGCACGTGCTCGTCGACCTCGTCGACGTCCGGGTCCTCACCGAATTGCGCGGCGATGTCGATCGGCTCGAGCACCTGCGTGACGATTTTGGTGGGCAGGGGCAGGTTCGGCGGGATCACCGCGCTGAAGCCGAACGGGAAGCCGAACGACAGCGGCAGGATGGCGCTGCGCAGGAGGCGCTTGATGCCGAGCCGCTCGGCCAGCCAGGTGCCGCGCGACAGGTAGAGCTGGGTCTCCTGTCCTCCGATGGACACCGCGGGGACGATGGGGACGCCGGCGTCGATCGCCGTCCTGACGTATCCCTTGCGGCCGTTGAAGTCGATGACGTTCTCCGCGAGCGTGGGCCGGTATGCGTCGTAGTCTCCGCCCGGGAAGACGATCACGACCCCGCCTGACCGCAGGGCTTGGGCCGCGTTCTCCCGGTTGGCCCGGATGTATCCGGTGCGCCGGAAGAACTCCCCGGTGGGGCCGGTCATCAGGATGTCGTGGCTCAGCGTGTAGACCGGCCGGTCGTACCCGAACTTCTCGTAGAAGTGGACGGTGAAGATCGGGACGTCCATCGGGAACATGCCGCCGGAATGGTTCCCGACGACCAGCGCACCGCCGGGCGGGAAGGCGCCGAGCCCGTGCACCTCCGACCGGAAGTAGGTCTTCATGGCCGGGCGCATCACGCCCATCAGGCGCTGGGTCAACACGGGGTCGAATTTGCCGATGTCGCCGACATCGGGGTGATCGTCGTCGGTCACGTTCCTCCCTTGACGCTCCCGCGAGGCTGCCTCGGATCTGAACGAGCCGCGTCGAGTTCCTCGATGGTAGCGACCGGTGCGGGCCGGCCGTCATGGTGTTTATCTCTTTCCCTTTCCGGGGATATGGTGCCGGCGGGGTGCGGGCGTTATTGTTACGACGCCCTCAGTGAAATTTCGAGAAACGGAACCCGATGGACGTTGCCGGTTTGTCCGCAGAGCGCAGCGCCCGGGGCAGCCGCAGGGTCGGCTCCCGTGAGCATCGGGTACGTCGTGCGCACGCCGGGCTGGCCCGTCCCGAATCGAGGGGATCCGTGCCGTCGGCGCCGAGCGCCGACCGGGCTGCCGCAGACGCCCCCGACGCGGCCGACCAGCGCCAGGCCGACTACTTCGTGCGGTTGCTCTCCCAGAATCGCAGGCTCATCGAACAGCGGCTCGACGACTACCAGAAGGCGATCGCGACCGCGCAAGCCGGCGGCGACGTGGATGCCGTCTGCAACCTCCGGCGCATGGCGCGCATCGAGGAACAGGATCGGGACAATCTCGACGGCATGCTCGAGCGATTGCGAAGCCGCTTCGCCCGCCGGGCCCCAGCCGACCCGCCCGTTCAATCCCCTCGCCCGCGATCCGCTGTCCGCTAGCAATTCGCTTACCGCGCAGCGTTTTACGTCCCTCAAGCGAGCGTGGGCGGGCTGAGGCCGGCCGAATCGGCCACGCCCGCACCGCGGTGCCGATACATTTGACGGGCCAACTGGTTTCCTCCGACACCGAACGAGGCCGCCATGGGATTCATGACCCCTGACCTTCCCGACGTCGATCGCAAGACCTGGCCCACACTGCCCCGGGCCACCCGGCTGCAGGTGGTGACGCGGCACTGGGCGGAACACGGCTTCGGGACACCGTATGCCGTGTATCTGCTTTACCTGCTCAAGATCGCCCTGTACATCGCCGTCCCCGCCGCGGTCATCTCGCTGACCCCGGGCCTCGGCGGGCTCGGCCGCATCGCCGACTGGTGGACGCAGCCGATCGTCTACCAGAAGGTCATCGTCTTCACGCTGCTGTTCGAGGTGATGGGCCTGGGTTGTGGGTCCGGTCCGCTGACCGGACGGTTCATGCCGCCCATCGGCGGAATCTTGTACTGGTTGCGGCCCAACACGATTCGGCTGCCGGCGTGGCCCGGAAAGGTGCCGTTCACCGCCGGTGACAGCCGCACCGCCGTCGACGTTGCGCTGTACGCAATCGTTTTGGCCGGCGGAGTGTGGGCGCTGCTGTCGCCCGGCCACGGCGGGCCGGTCACCGCGGCCGGGGACGTCGGCCTGATCGACCCCGTCCGCGTCATCCCGACGATCGTCGCGCTGGCGGTACTGGGCCTGCGCGACAAGACCATCTTCCTGGCCGCGCGTGGCGAGCACTACTGGCTCAAGCTGTTCGTGTTCTTCTTTCCGTTCACCGATCAGATCGCGGCATACAAGCTCATCATGCTGCTGTTGTGGTGGGGCGCCGCAACATCCAAGCTCAACCACCACTTCCCGTACGTGGTGTCGGTGATGACGAGCAACAACGCGCTGCTGCGGCCCACATTGTTCAACCCGGTCAAGCACATGCTGTACCGCGACCACATCAACGATCTGCGTCCCACCTGGTTGCCGAAGATGATGGCCCACGTCGGCGGCACCACAGCCGAATTCGTGGTTCCGACGGTGCTGGTCTTCTTCGCCGGCGATCACCCGTGGCGGTGGTTCCTGATCGGATTCATGGTGATCTTTCACCTCAACATCATTTCCAACCTCCCGATGGGAGTTCCGTTGGAGTGGAACGTCTTCTTCATCTTCTCGCTCTTCTATCTGTTCGGGCACTACGCCTCGATCCGGGCCACCGATTTGCGTTCGCCGCTGCTGTGGGCCCTCGTCATCGCCGCGCTGGCATTCGTGATCGCGGGAAACATGTTCCCCAAAAAGATTTCGTTCCTGCCCGCGATGAGGTACTACGCCGGCAACTGGGCGTCCAGCGTGTGGTGCTTCCGCACCGGCGCGGAGGAAAAGATCGACGCCGAGATCGTCAAGAGCTCCGCCCTCGTCGTCAACCAGCTGGCCCGGCTTTACGACCCGGAGACCGCGGAGATCATGGCGGACAAGACCGCCGCCTTCCGGGCCATGCACCTGCACGGCCGCGCGCTCAACGCCCTGGTGCCTCGCGCGATCGACGACGAAGCCGATTACAAGATCCGCGAGGGCGAAATCGTCGCCGGGCCGCTCGTCGGCTGGAACTTCGGAGAGGGCCACCTGCACAACGAGCAGCTGCTCGAAGCCGTGCAGCGCCGTTGCCACTTCTCCGAGGGCGACGTCCGGGTGATCGTCCTCGAGGGTCAGCCCATCCACATCCAGAAGCAGTGGTACCGCATCTTCGACGCCAAGGCTGGACTGATCGAGGAAGGCTATGTCAACGTCGAGGACATGCTCACCCGCCAGCCGTGGCCCGAGCCCGGTGACGAGTTGCCCGTGCATGTGATCGGCCGCGGCGACCGCTCGCGGCGCAGCGCTCGATGACCAGAGCGGTGGTGGTCGGAGCCGGCCCCAACGGCCTGGCCGCGGCGATCCACCTCGCTCGGCACGGCATCGACGTCCAGGTGCTCGAGGCGCGCGACACCGTCGGCGGGGGAGCCCGCTCGGGCGAACTGACGAGACCCGGCGTGATCCACGACCACTGCTCGGCGTTTCACCCGCTGGGCGTCGGTTCGCCGCTGTGGAAGGAGATCGACCTGCAGCGCTACGGGCTGCGGTGGAAGTGGCCGGAGATCGACTGCGCGCACCCACTCGACGACGGCAGCGCCGGCGTGCTGCACCACTCGATCGACGAGACGGTGGCCCGCATGGGACCCGACGGCACCCGCTGGAGGCGGGCGATCGGCGACCTGGCGGCGGGATTCGACGAGCTGGCCGAGGATCTCATGGGCCCGGTGCTGGGGATCCCGCGTCACCCGCTTCGCCTGGCCGGCTTCGGGCCGCGGGCGCTGCTACCGGCCACCACCATGGCCCGCTGGTTTCGCACCGAGCAGGTGCGCGCGCTGTTCGGCGGCGCCGCCGCCCATGTCTACACCCGGCTGGACCGCCCGCTGACCGCGTCGCTCGGGCTGATGATCCTGGCCAGCGGCCACCGCTACGGCTGGCCCGTCGCCGAAGGCGGGTCCGGGTCGATCAGCCGAGCGCTCTCGGCCGCGCTGGAGGAGCACGGCGGCGCGGTGGCCACCGGCGTGACCGTCGCGAGCCGCAAGGACATCCCGGACGCCGACATCGTGATGCTCGACCTCAGCCCGGCGGCGGCCCTCGCGCTCTACGGCGATGCCATGCCGGGCCGGATCCGGCGGTCGTACCGGCGCTACCGCGAGGGCTCGTCGGCGTTCAAGGTCGACTTCGCCATCGAGGGCGACATCCCGTGGACGAACCCGGACTGCGCCCGCGCCGGCACGGTGCACCTCGGCGGCACGTTCGCCGAGACGGCGGACACCGAACGCCAACGCGCACAGGGCAAGATGGTGGACCGCCCCTTCGTGCTGCTCGGGCAGCAATACCGGGCCGACCCGTCGCGCTCGGCCGGCAACGTCAACCCCATCTGGGCGTACGCGCACGTGCCGTTCGGCTATGACGGCGACGCCACCGCCGGCGTGGTCGCCCAGATCGAGCGGTTCGCCCCCGGCTTTCGCGACCGCGTCCTGGCGACGGTCAGTAAGGGGCCCGCCGAACTGCAGGCCTACAACGCCAACTTCATCGGCGGCGACATCATCGGCGGCGCCAACGACGGGCTGCAGGTCATCTTCCGCCCGCGCATCGCCGTCGACCCCTACGCGATCGGGGTGCCCGGCGTCTACCTGTGTTCGCAGTCCGCTCCGCCGGGCGCCGGCGTCCACGGCCTCTGCGGCTATCACGCCGCCGAGTCGGCCCTGAGGTGGCTGCGCAAGACGCGCCGCGACTGACGTCACAGAGTCCGCGGGAACCGGGGGGCGACCGCGCGTGTTGCTCATCTAGGCTGACCACGAGCGCGTATTCAGCGGCTCTAGAGACATCAGAAGACAGGGAGAGATCAGTGACGGTCCGAGTAGGTATCAACGGCTTCGGTCGAATCGGACGCAACTTCTACCGGGCCCTGCTGGCTCAACAGGAGCAGGGCGGCGCCGACATCGAGGTGGTGGCGGTCAACGACCTCACCGACAACGCCAGCCTGGCGCATCTGCTCAAGTTCGACTCCATCCTGGGCCGGCTGCCCTACGACGTCAGCCTCGAAGGTGAGGACACGATCGTCGTTGGCAGCGCCAAGATCAAGGCGTTGGAGGTCAAGGAAGGCCCGGCGGCGCTGCCCTGGGGCGACCTGGGCGTCGACGTAGTGGTGGAGTCCACCGGCATCTTCACCAACGCGGCCAAGGCCAAGGGCCACCTGGACGCCGGCGCCAAGAAGGTGATCATCTCGGCGCCCGCCACCGACGAGGACATCACGATCGTCCTGGGCGTCAACGACGACAAGTACGACGGCAGCCAGAACATCATCTCCAACGCCTCGTGCACCACCAACTGTCTGGCGCCGGTCACCAAGGTGCTGCAGGACGAGTTCGGCATCGTCAAGGGCCTGATGACCACCATCCACGCCTACACGCAGGACCAGAACCTGCAGGACGGTCCGCACAAAGACCTGCGCCGGGCGCGCGCCGCGGCGCTGAACATCGTGCCGACCTCGACCGGTGCGGCCAAGGCCATCGGCCTGGTGATGCCCGAGCTGAAGGGCAAGTTGGACGGCTACGCGCTGCGGGTGCCGATCCCCACCGGCTCGGTGACCGACCTGACCGTCGAGCTGGCCAAGCCGGCTGGAGCCGACGAGATCAACGCGGTCTTCAAGGCCGCCGCCGAGGGCCGGCTGAAGGGCATCCTGAAGTACTACGACGCCCCGATTGTCTCCAGTGACATCGTCACCGACCCGCACAGCTCGATCTTCGACTCCGGGCTGACCAAGGTGATCGACAACCAGGCCAAGGTGGTGTCCTGGTACGACAACGAGTGGGGCTACTCCAACCGCCTCATCGACCTCGTCGCGCTGGTCGGCAAGTCGCTGTAGTCGTCGTGGCCGTTCCTACACTCGAAGACCTCCTGGCCGAAGGGGTTTCGGGTCGAGGCGTGCTGGTGCGCTCCGACCTGAACGTCCCGCTCGACGAAGAGGGCGCGATCACCGACCCCGGCCGGATCACCGCATCGGTGCCGACGTTGCAGGCGCTCGTCGACGCCGGGGCCAAGGTGGTGATCGCCGCGCACCTCGGTCGGCCGAAGAACGGGCCGGACCCGAAGTTGTCGCTGGCGCCGGTCGCCGCGGCGCTCGGCGAGCAGCTCGGCCGGCACGTGCAGCTCGCCGGCGATGTCGTCGGCGGTGACGCGCTGGCCCGGGCCGAGGGGCTCACGGACGGTGACGTCCTGCTGCTGGAGAACATCCGCTTCGATCCGCGCGAAACCAGCAAGGACGACGGGGAGCGACTCGCGCTCGCCCGCGAACTCGCCGAATTGGTCTCGCCCGGAGGCGCTTTCGTCTCCGACGGTTTCGGCGTGGTGCACCGCAAGCAGGCCTCGGTGTACGACGTGGCCACGCTGCTGCCGCATTACGCGGGCAAGCTGGTGGCCGAGGAGATCGCGGTCCTGGAGCAGCTGACCAGCTCCACCGAGCGGCCCTACGCCGTCGTGCTCGGCGGGTCGAAGGTGTCCGACAAGCTCGGCGTCATCGAATCGCTGGCGACCAAGGCCGACAGCATCGTGATCGGCGGCGGTATGTGCTTCACATTCCTTGCCGCACAAGGCTTTTCGGTGGGTAAGTCGCTGCTCGAAGAAGAGATGGTGGACACCTGCCGCCGGCTGCTGGACACCTACGTCGACGTGCTGCGGCTGCCGAGGGACGTCGTGGTGGCCGAGCAATTCGCCGCCGACTCGCCGCCGCAGACGGTGGCCGCCGACGCCATCGGAGACGACGTGATCGGGCTGGACATCGGGCCCGAATCGGTGAAGCGGTTCGCGGCCCTGCTGTCCAACGCCCGCACCGTCTTCTGGAACGGCCCCATGGGCGTGTTCGAGTTCCCGGCGTTCGCCACGGGCACCAGGGGCGTCGCCGAGGCCATCGCCGCGGCCACCGGCAAGGGTGCGTTCAGTGTGGTGGGCGGCGGTGACTCCGCCGCCGCGGTGCGTGCCCTGGGCATCCCCGAGGCCGACTTCTCGCACATCTCCACCGGCGGAGGCGCGTCGCTGGAATACCTTGAGGGCAAGACGCTGCCGGGCATCGAGGTGCTCGGGGAGCCGCAACCAAGTGGAGGAGACGCGTGAGCCGCAAGCCGCTGATCGCCGGCAACTGGAAGATGAATCTCAATCACTTCGAGGCGATCGCGCTGGTGCAGAAGATCGCGTTCGCGCTGCCCGACAAGTACTACGACAAGGTCGACGTCACCGTCTTGCCGCCGTTCACCGACCTGCGCAGCGTGCAGACCCTGGTCGACGGCGACAAGTTGCGGCTGACCTATGGCGGCCAGGACCTGTCCCCGCACGACTCGGGCGCCTACACCGGTGACATCAGCGGGGCCTTCCTGGCCAAGCTCGGTTGCAGCTTCGTCGTGGTCGGCCACTCCGAGCGGCGCACCTATCACAACGAGGACGACGCGCTGGTGGCCGCGAAGGCCGCCGCGGCGCTCAAGCACGAGCTGACCCCGATCGTGTGCATCGGCGAGCACCTCGAGACTCGGGAGGCGGGCGAGCACGTCAGTTACTGCGAAAACCAGCTGCGCGGCTCGCTGGCCGGGCTATCGGCCGAGCAGATCGCCAATGTGGTGATCGCCTACGAGCCGGTCTGGGCGATCGGCACCGGCCGGGTGGCCAGCTCCGCCGACGCCCAGGAGGTGTGTGCGGCGATCCGCAAAGGGTTGGCGTCCCTCGCCTCGCCAAAGATCGCCGAAAGCGTCCGGGTGCTCTACGGCGGTTCGATGAACGCCAAGAACGTCGGCGATCTCGTCGCTCAGGAGGACGTCGACGGCGGCCTGGTCGGGGGCGCCTCGCTGGACGGCGAGCAGTTCGCCACGCTGGCGGCCATCGCCGCCGGCGGGCCGCTGCCGTAGCCCCGGCCGGCGCGAACCGGCACGGGGGACCCGAACCGGGGCTGAGTTACTCGAGGAGCATTGCCCTCTAGACGTGGGCGAGTACTCGTGCGAGAGTAGTTGCGTGTCGTCGATACGGATCTTCATCCTGGCGGGGCTCGAGGAGCGTGGCCCGATGCATGGACACCAGCTCCGGCTGCTCGCCGAGGAAGAGCACGTGGCCCTGTGGACGGACATCACCGTCGGCGCCCTGTACGGGGCGATCAAACGACTGGCCGCCGAGGACCTCATCGAGGAGGTGCGCGTCGAGCGGTCCGGTGCGTATCCGCAACGGCAGATCTGGGCCATCACCGATGCCGGTCGCGAGGCGCTGGGCGGTCTGCGGCTGCGCGCGCTCCGCGAGATCGTCATCAAACCCGACCCATTCGACCTGGCGATCACCCGGTTGCAGCCCGACCATCTCGGTGACCTGCCGGTGACCATCGCGGCCCGGATCACATCGCTGAGTGCCATGCTCGCCGAGTGGGAAGCCCATGCCGCCGCCATCGACCGCTACCTCACCCTCGCCGAGAAGCTGGTCATGAAGCACAGGGCCGACCGGCTGCGCGCCGAAATCGGTTGGCATGAGGAGCTTTCCGCGGCGCTCCCCGCCATCGTCGCCGGCCGGCGCGCGGGAGGTGACGA
The DNA here is from genome assembly GCF_001666785.1 of Mycobacterium sp. E3305. Classification (NCBI taxonomy): domain Bacteria; kingdom Bacillati; phylum Actinomycetota; class Actinomycetes; order Mycobacteriales; family Mycobacteriaceae; genus Mycobacterium; species Mycobacterium sp. E3305. Next base: position 89,812 of record NZ_LZJA01000127.1, read on the forward strand.
AGCGTGACGGCGTCGATACCGAAAACCATTGGCACCGAACGCCGTAACTGGTTTGCCCTGGCGGTGCTGCTGGTCGGGGCTTTCATGGCATTGCTGGACAGCACGATCGTCAACGTTGCCCTGCCTGCCATCCGCACCAGCCTTTCGGCCTCGAACGCCACACTGTCGTGGATCGTCTCGGGCTATGCCCTGGCATTCGGTTTGGCCCTCATACCCGCCGGCCGCGTGGGGGACCGGTTCGGGCACAAATGGGTCTTCATCGCGGGCCTGTCCTTGTTCACCATGGCGAGCCTGGCGTGCGGGCTCGCGCAGGGCGAGAGCGGGCTCGTCTGCGCCCGCGCGGTGCAGGGGCTCGGCGGTGGCATCTTCTTCACCCCGATCACCGCGTTGATCCAGCTGATGTTCGCCCGGCGCAAGCGGGCGCGGGCCCTGGCGATCATGGGATCGACCATCGGCTTCTCCGTTGCGCTCGGGCCGCTGATCGGCGGGCTGATCATTCAGGCGTTCGGCGCGGACCCCGGGTGGCGGTTGGTGTTCGACGTCAACGTGCCGTTGGGCGTGCTCGCCGTCGTCGCCGCGGCCATCCTGCTTCCGGCGGGAACCGAACGTGCGGCGGCGTCGGCCGACTGGGCCGGCCTGATCCTGCTGTCCGCGGCGCTGGTCGCGTTGCTGGTCCCGTTGATCCAGGGTCAGCAAGACGGCTGGCCACTGTGGACGTACGCCTCGATGGCCGGCGCCGTCGCGCTGCTGGTGGTCTTCGCCCAGTGGGAGCGCCACGTCGAGACGAACGGGGGCAACCCGCTGGTGCCGCCGCGGCTGTTCTCGCATGCGTCCTTCACCGGCGGCGTGCTGCTCGCCCTGGTGTACTTCGCGGCGTTCACGAGCATCTTCTTCACCATCGCGCTGTTGTGGCAGGCGGGGCTGGGACACACCGCGCTGCAATCCGGCCTGGTGGTGACACCGTTTGCGATCGGGCTGGTCGGCGGCGCCTCCCAGAGCGACACCCTTGCGGCGCGCTTCGGCCGGACCGTGCTGGTGGTCGGGCTGGGGATGGTGGCCGTCGGTATCACCGCGATCTGGCTGGTGCTCGCCCTGACGCCGGGCACCGCGTACGGCGGCTGGCAACTCGCCGCCCCGCTCTTGATCGCCGGCCTGGGCAGTGGATTGTTCATCGCCCCGAACGTCGACTTCATCGTCGCCACCGTCGACGCGGCAGACGCCGGGGCGGCCAGTGGCGTGATCGGCACCGCGCAGCGGGTCGGCAGCGCGATCGGGATCGCGATCATCGGCACCGTCCTGTTCGGCACGCTGCACGTCGGCCGGGGCGGACCCGAGGCCCTGGCGGCGGCGTTCGGGCACAGCGCGACGCTGGCCATGGCCGCCAGCGCGGCCCTCAGCGTCACGGCCTTCGCGCTGGTGTTCGCGCTGCCGCGGCGCGCCTGGGACGGGTAGCCGGGCGTCGGTTACGGCCGACGGCGCGCCAACCGGTAGGCTTTTGCGTCATGGAGTTGGCCCTGCAGATCACCCTGGTGGTCACCAGCGTGCTGGTGGTGTTGCTGGTGCTGCTGCACCGCGCCAAGGGTGGCGGCCTGTCGACACTGTTCGGCGGCGGCGTGCAGTCCAGCCTTTCCGGCTCGACGGTGGTGGAGAAGAACCTGGACCGGTTGACGCTGTTCATCACCGGCATCTGGCTGGTGTCCATCATCGGGGTCGCCCTGCTGATCAAATACCGGTGACCCGTCGGCGGGCGGACCACGTGATCCGCACCGATACTGGGACACATGGTTGACGTTTCCGACATCGCGCTCGAACCGATCGGCGCCGTGCAAAGGACGCTGGTCGGTCGCGAGGCGACCGAGCCGATGCGCGCCGACATCAGGCTGCTGGGCGCCATCCTCGGCGACACCGTGCGCGAGCAGAACGGGGACGAGGTTTTCGACCTCGTGGAACGCGCCCGGGTCGAGTCGTTTCGGGTGCGCCGCTCCGAGATCGACCGGGCCGAGCTGGCCCGGATGTTCGACGGCATCGACATTCACCAGGCGATCCCGGTCATCCGCGCGTTCAGTCACTTCGCGCTGCTGGCCAACGTGGCCGAGGACATCCACCGGGAGCGACGCCGCGCGATCCACGTCGCCGCCGGCGAGCCGCCGCAGGACAGCAGCCTAGCCGCCACCTACGCGAAACTCGATGGCGCCGAACTCGATTCGGCCACGGTCGCCGACGCGCTGCGCGGCGCCCTGATATCCCCGGTGATCACCGCCCACCCCACCGAAACCCGGCGGCGCACCGTCTTCGTCACCCAGCACCGGATCACCCAGTTGATGCGGTTGCACGCGGAGGGGCACACCGAAACCGACGACGGCAGCAATATCGAGCGCGAGTTGCGCCGTCAGGTGCTGACCCTGTGGCAGACCGCACTGATCCGGCTGTCCCGGCTGCAGATCACCGACGAGATCGAGGTCGGGTTGCGGTATTACGCCGCCGCGTTCTTCCAGGTCATTCCCCAGGTCAACGCGGAGGTCCGGGACGCTTTGCGGAAGCGCTGGCCCGACACCGATCTGCTCGCGGCTCCGATCCTGCGCCCCGGCTCCTGGATCGGCGGCGACCGCGACGGCAACCCGAACGTGACGGGCGACGTGGTCCGCCAGGCCACGGGCAGCGCCGCGTTCACCGCGCTGTCGCATTACCTCGAAGAGCTCATCGCCCTCGAGCAGGACCTGTCGATGTCGGCGCGACTCGTCCCCGTCACGCCCGGGCTGGCCGAACTGGCCGAGAGCTGCGCCGAGCAGGCCCGCGCCGACGAGCCGTACCGGCGGGCGGTGCGGGTGATCCGGGCCCGGCTCACCGCGACGGGCGCCCAGATCCTGGACCGTCAACCTCAGCACGAACTGGATCTCGGCCTGGCGCCGTATTCCGCGCCGGCCGAACTTCAAGCGGACCTCGACACCATCGACGAGTCGCTGCGCACGCACGGCAGCGCGTTGCTCGCCGAGGACCGCCTGGCGCTGCTGCGAGAAGGCGTGAGCGTCTTCGGGTTTCACTTGAGCGGCCTCGATCTGCGGCAGAACTCCGACGTCCACGAAGAGGTGGTGGCCGAGCTGCTGGGGTGGGCCGGGGTGCACCCGGACTACGTTTCGCTGCCCGAGGACGAGCGGGTCGCGCTGCTGGCGGGCGAACTGGGCACGCGCCGTCCACTGGTCGGTGACCGCACGCAACTGTCCGACCTGGCCCGCAAGGAGCTCGAGGTCATCGGCGCCGCGACGCACGCCGTCGGGCGCTACGGGCCGGCCGCCGTCCCGAACTACGTGATCTCGATGTGCCGCTCGGTGTCCGACGTCTTGGAAGTGGCGATCCTGCTGAAAGAGGCTGGGCTGCTGGACGCTTCCGGGCCGGAACCGTACTGTCCGGTGTCCATCTCGCCGCTCTTCGAGACGATCGAGGATCTGCACAACGGCGCGGACATCCTGCACGCGATGCTGGACCTGCCGCTGTACCGCGCGGTCGTCGACGCCCAGGGCGGTTGCCAAGAGGTGATGCTCGGCTATTCCGACTCGAACAAGGACGGCGGTTACCTGGCCTCCAGCTGGGCGGTCTACCGCGCCGAGCTGGCCTTGGTCGAGGTGGCCCGCAAGGCGGGAATCCGATTGCGGCTCTTCCACGGTCGCGGCGGCACCGTCGGCCGCGGCGGCGGCCCGAGCTATCAGGCCATCCTGGCGCAGCCCCCCGGCGCGGTGAACGGCTCGCTGCGGCTCACCGAGCAGGGGGAGGTGATCGCCGCCAAGTACGCCGAACCGCAGGCGGCGCGGCGCAACCTGGAGAGCCTGGTGGCCGCCACGCTGGAGTCGACGCTGCTCGACGTCGAGGGTCTGGGTGATGCCGCGGAGCCGGCCTACGCGGTGCTCGACGAAGTGGCCACCCTCGCGCAACGCGCCTACGCCGAATTGGTGCACGACACACCGGGTTTCGTCGAGTACTTCATGGCCTCCACGCCGGTCAGCGAGATCGGTTCGCTGAACATCGGCAGCCGGCCGACGTCACGCAAACCCACCTCGTCGATCTCGGATCTGCGCGCCATCCCCTGGGTGCTCGCGTGGGCCCAGTCGCGGGTCATGCTCCCCGGTTGGTACGGCACCGGGTCGGCGTTCGAGCAGTGGATCGCGGCGGGCCCGGAAAGCGAAGACGAACGGGTGGCGATCCTGCACGAGCTCTACGAGCGCTGGCCCTTCTTCCGCGGCGTGCTGTCCAACATGGCCCAGGTGCTGGCCAAGAGCGACCTCGGCCTGGCGGCGCGGTACGCGGAGCTGGTCGACGACGAGGAGCTGCGGCACCGGGTGTTCGACAAGATCGTGGACGAGCACCGGCGAACCATCGCGATGCACAAGCTGATCACCGGTCAGGACGACCTGCTCGCCGACAATCCCGCGCTGGCGCGTTCGGTGTTCAACCGGTTCCCCTATCTGGAGCCGCTGAACCACCTGCAGGTCGAGTTGCTGCGCCGCTACCGCTCCGGCGACGACGACGAACTGGTGCAGCGCGGCATCCTGCTGACGATGAACGGATTGGCCAGCGCGTTACGGAACAGCGGGTGACGGGCATTCGTAAGCCATGTCGGACATCGCGTCGCCCGTCAGCGCGGCTGAAGTGGCCCAGAACGGCGTCTTCGAACGTCTCGCCCGGGTCGGGTACGTGGTCAACGGGATACTGCACCTGATCGTCGGCTACCTCGCGATCCGGGTCGCGTGCGGAGAAGGCGGCACCGCCGACCAAACCGGTGCCCTGGCGACGCTGGCGGCCAAGCCGGGCGGCCCGTTCGCGCTCTGGATCGCCACCGCCGCCCTGCTGGCGATGGGCCTGTGGCGGCTCGTCGAAACCGCCCTCGGACGATCGTGCGACCGTGAGTCGGAGGGGCCGTCGTCGGATGCGTCGACACGGCTCAAGGCGTTGGGTCTGGCGGCGGTCTACCTGGCCTTCGCCTATTCCGCGTTCGGGTTCGCCCGCGGCGCGGGCAGGCAGGCGGACCAACAGAATTCGGGCATCAGCGCGCGGCTGATGGCGACGACCGGCGGCACCGTCGCGCTGATCGGCTGCGGCGCGATCATCGTCGCGGTCGGCGGCTACCACATCTACAAGGGCGCCAGCCGCAACTTCGTCGACGACCTGCGGGGCGAGTCCGGCGACTTGGTGCGCCGCCTCGGCGTGGCGGGGTATATCGGCAAGGGAATCGTGATCACCCTGACAGGCGCGCTGGTGATCGTCGCCGCGTGCCGCTCGGAGCCGAAGAAGGCCACCGGACTCGACGGCGCGCTGAAGACGCTCGGGGCTCAGCACTTCGGGGCGGCACTGTTGATCGCCGCCGGGGTGGGGCTCATCATCTACGGGCTGTACAGCTTCGTGATGGCCCGGTCGACCAAGATGTGACGCGTCCGCCGCTATTCCACCGCGCGGTTGCGCAGCCGGTCCACCACGCCGCGCACCGCGTGCTCGGTCATGGACAGCGGCGTCATCATCACCTCGCCGACTTTGACCATGTCGTCGATCCGCCCGACGATCGCCTCGACAGGCTCGACCAGGACGATCAGGCGCCGCGCCAGATCGTCCAGCCGCGACAGGGTGCCGTCCAGGTGGTCCAGGCCGCTCTCCATGCGCTCGACCGTGGCGTTCAGGGCGGACAGGGACGTGTTCAGCTCTTTCATCGTCGTGCTCAGGCCGTCGAGTACGTCTTCGACCTGCTCCACCGTCTTGTCGGCGTTCAACGCAGCCTGGGTGAGGGTCTTGATCCGGCTTCGCTCTTGCCCACCGCGCACGGTTCTGTCTGCCATGCCCGTCATTATGACCCGGATCCCACCGGGTGCGGGACTAGCTTGACTGACCCGGGCGTGCGGGGAGTTTGGAGGCGGCCTCCTCGTCGAGCAGCCACAGCGTGGTTTCCCGGCCGATCGCGCCCGCGGCCGGCACCGAGACCGGCGCGGCACCACCGATGGCCGCCGCCACGGCATCCGCCTTCGAAGCCCCGGACACCATCAGCCAGACCTCACGCGAACGTTGAACCGCGGGCAATGTCAGGGTGATTCGCTGGGGAGGCGGCTTGGGGGAGTCCTCGACCGGTACCACCATGCGGCTGGTTTCCAGCACGGCGGGGGTGTCCGGGAACAGCGAGTTGATGTGACCCTCGGGGCCCATGCCCAGCAGGTGCACGTCGAAGTTCGGCACCGGTTGGCCGGGTTCGGCGTTGGCCGCCAACAGCTGTTCGTAGGCCAGCGCCGCGGCGGCGAGATCGGTGCCGAATTCGCCGTCGCTGGCCGGCATCGCGTGCACGTGGCTGGACGGGATGTCGATCCGGTCCAGCAGCGCCGCCCGCGCCTGCTTGTCGTTGCGCTCGTCGTCGTCCTCGGGGACGTAGCGTTCGTCGCCCCAGAACAGGTGCACCTTGGGCCAGGCGATCTCGAGGCCCGCCAGCGACTCGAGCAACCCGATGCCGTTGCCGCCGCCGGTCAGCACCACCAGTGCCCGGTCCCGGGCCGCCACGGCGTTGCGGATGCTCTCCGCCAATCGGTTGGCCGCGGCCTCGACCAGCGCCTTGCTCTGCGGGAAAACTTCGACGATGGTGCTCACACGTACTGCACTTTCTCAATGCCTTCTAACGCTGTCTGGTAAATCTCATCGGGATCGAGCCGCCGCAGGTCTTCGGCGAGGCACTCGCCGGTTTCCCTGCGCGCCAAGGGAAGCAGGGCATCGGGCTTGGCGGTGCGGCTCAGTGTTGCCGTCCTGCCCTCCTGAGGCCGGCTCAAGACGATGGTCTCGCTCTTGCGCGTGAGTTCCACCTTGAGCTCGCCAACCGCCCGGCGCACCGGGCCGTCGATGCGGCTGGCCAGCCAGCCGGCGAGGATGTCAAGCGCCGGTTCGGTTTTCAAACCGGACACCAGGGCCGACTCGATCGGCTCGTGGGGCGGCAGGTCGACCGCGGAGGTGAGCAGCGCCCGCCAGTAGGTGATGCGGGCCCAGGCCAGGTCGGTGTCGCCGGCGGTATAGCCGGGCAGCCGGCCCTTGATCGCCGCCAGCGGATCGGTTCCGTTGGTCGCGTCGGTGATGCGCCGAATCGCCAACTTGCCCAACGGATCCTGGGCGGGGATGGCCGGCGCCACGTCCGGCCACCACGCCACCACCGGGATGTCGGGAAGCAGAAACGGGGTCACCACACTGGCGGCGTGGCCGGCCAGCGCCCCGGACAGGTTGAGGATCACGACCTCGGTGGCGCCGGTGTCGCCGCCCGCCCGCAACTGCGCGTCCAGGCGCGGCTCATCGGCGTACGGATCGCCCCGCATCGTCACGATCACCCGGCTGGGATGCTCGTGGCTGGCATTGTTGGCCGCCTCGAGCGACTCTTCGAGGATGGCATCGCTGTCCGGCGCGATGATCAGCGTCAGCACCCGGCCCATCGTCACGGCGCCGACCTTTTCCCGCAGTTCGTCGAGCTTCTTGTTGACCGCGGTGGTGGTGGTGTCCGGCATGTCGATGATCAAGGGCGCCCCTCCTCAGCGTTCTGCATCGTCGTCGGCGCGGATCATTTAGGGCCGCCGCCATTCGCGCCCGGTCCGTCGCAGCATCTCGAACGCCGACTCCGGGCCCCAGGTGCCGGCCTCGTACGGCTCGGGTTTGCCGTCGGAAGCCCAGTTATCCAGCACGGGATCCAATATCTCCCAAGCCAATTCGACCTCTTCGTTGACCGGGAACAGGGAGGGCTCGCCCAGCAGTACGTCGAGGATCAGCTGTTCGTAGGCCTCCGGTGACTCCTCGGCGAACGCCGAGCCGTAGGAGAAGTCCATGTTGACGTCGCGGACCTCCATCGCGGTTCCCGGCACCTTGGAACCGAACCGCAGCGTGATGCCCTCGTCTGGCTGCACCCGGATGACCATCGCGTTGGCGCCCAGCTCGTCGGTCATGGTGGCATCGAACGGCAGGTGCGGGGCACGCTTGAAGACCAGGGCGATCTCGGTGACCCTGCGGCCCAGCCGTTTTCCGGTCCGCAGATAGAACGGGACGCCGGCCCAGCGGCGGGTGTCCACCTCCAGCGTGATGGCCGCGAACGTCTCGGTGGTGGAGTCCTTGGCGAACCCCTCCTCGTCGAGCAGCCCGACGACCTTCTCGCCGCCCTGCCAGCCACCGGTGTACTGGCCGCGGCTGGTGGTCTCGTCCAGCGGCTGGGCCAGTTGGGTCGCCGAGAGCACCTTGATCTTCTCGGTCTGCAACGCCGACGGGTTGAAGCTGACCGGCTCTTCCATGGCGGTGAGCGCCAGCAGCTGCATCAGGTGGTTCTGGATGACGTCGCGGGCGGCCCCGATGCCGTCGTAATATCCCGCGCGCCCGCCCAATCCGATGTCCTCGGCCATCGTGATCTGCACGTGGTCCACATAGTGCGCGTTCCAGATCGGGTCGAACAACTGGTTGGCGAAGCGCAACGCCAGGATGTTGCGCACGGTCTCCTTGCCGAGGTAGTGGTCGATGCGGAACACCGCCTCCTCCGGGAAGACGGCGTTGACCGCGTGGTTGAGGGCCTGTGCGCTCTGCAGGTCGTGTCCGAAGGGTTTCTCGATGACCACCCGGCTCCAGCGGTCGCCCTGCGGGCGCGCCAACCCGGACTTGTGCAGCTGATCGCACACCACCGGGAAGGACTTCGGCGGGATCGCCAGGTAGAACGCGTGGTTGCCGCCGGTGCCCCGCTCGGCGTCCAGCTTGTCCAGGGTTTCGGCCAGCCGGCCGAACGACGCATCGTCGTCGAAAGATCCTGGGACGAAGCGGAATCCCTCGGCCAGCCGTTCCCAGTTCTCCTCCCGGAAGGGGGTGCGGCAGTGGTCCTTGACGGCCTGGTAGACGACCTTGCGGAAGTCCTGGGTTTCCCAGTCCCGGCGCGCGAATCCCACCAGCGAGAAGCTCGGCGGCAGCAGCCCGCGGTTGGCCAGGTCGTAGATGGCCGGCATCACCTTCTTGCGGGCGAGATCCCCGGTGACGCCGAAGATCACCATGCCGCAGGGGCCGGCGATCCTCGGCAGCCGTTTGTCGCGCTTGTCCCGTAACGGGTTATGCCATTGTTCAGCGGTGCGAGCCGGACTCATTTCGAGGCGGAACCCAGCTGCTTCTGTGTCTCCTCCAGCAGCTCGGTCCACGACTCCACGAACTTCTCCACGCCCTCGTTCTCCAGCACGACGAACACGTCGGTCAGGTCGACCCCGACTCCGGCCAGCTTGTCGAACAGTTCCTGGGCCGAGGAAGCGGTGCCGGTGACGGTGTCACCCTTGATCTCGCCGTGGTCGGCCACGGCGTCAATCGTCTTCTCCGGCATGGTGTTCACCGTGTTCGGCGCGACCAGCTCGGTGACGTACAGGGTGTCGGAGTAGTCGGGGTTCTTGACCCCGGTCGACGCCCACAGCGGACGCTGCACGCGGGCCCCGCTGCCCTTGAGCGCCTCGTAGCGGTCGCCGCCCTCGAAGATTTCCTGGTAGGCCGCGTAGGCCAGCCGGGCGTTGGCCACCCCGGCCTGCCCGCGCAGAGCGAGCGCCTCCTCCGAGCCGATCTTCTCCAAGCGCTTGTCCACCTCGGTGTCCACGCGCGACACGAAAAACGATGCGACGGAATGGATCTTGGACAGGTCGTGTCCCGCCTCGCGCGCCTTCTCCAGGCCGGCCAGGTAGGCGTCCATCACCTGGCGGTGCCGCTCGACGGAGAAGATGAGGGTGACGTTGACCGAGATCCCTTCGGCGAGAACGGCGGTGATCGCCGGAATTCCGGCCTTGGTCGCCGGGATCTTGATGAACAGGTTGGGGCGGTCGACGATCTTCCACAGCTCGACGGCCTGTGCGGTGGTCTTGTCGGTCTCGGCGGCCAGGCGCGGATCGACCTCGATGGAGACCCGGCCGTCGACGCCGTCGGAGGCTTCCCACTGCGGCCGCAGCACATCGCAGGCGTTGCGGACATCGTCGGTCGTGACCGTGCGGATCGTGGCGTCCACGTCGGCGCCGCGCTCCGCCAATTCGGAGATCTGGTCGTTGTAGGTGTCGCTGTCGGCGAGCGCCTTCTGGAAGATCGACGGGTTGGTCGTCACGCCCACAACGCTTTTGGTGTCGATGAGCTCCTTCAGGTTGCCCGACTGCAACCTCTCGCGCGACAGGTCGTCCAGCCACACGGATACGCCCGCGGCGGACAGCGCCGCGAGGTTAGGGTTCTGAGTCATGTGAATCACCCTTTCTCAGTTGTCCACTACCTGTTCCGCGGCGGCCGCGACGGCTTCTGCGGTGAAACCGAATTCACGGAACAAAGTCTTGTAGTCGGCGGATTCGCCATAGTGCTCGATCGAGACGATGCGGCCGGTGTCGCCGACGAGCTTGTGCCAGGACTGCGCGACGCCCGCCTCGACGGCCACCCGGGCCGACACCGACGGGGGGAGCACGCTGTCGCGGTAGTCCTCGGGCTGCGACTCGAACCATTCCACGCACGGCATCGACACCACCCGCGCGACAATGTCCTTGTCGGCCAACAACTTCTGGGCGTCCACTGCGAGCTGGACCTCAGAGCCGGTGGCGATCAGCACGACGTCGGGATCCTCGGCCCCCTCGTCGCCCAGGATGTAGCCACCCCGGGCCACGCCCTCGATGTTGGTGCCCTCGAGGATCGGCACGCCCTGGCGGGTCAGGATCAGCCCGACGGGACCGCTGCCGTTGCCGCGGGCCAGGATGGTGCGCCAGGCGTACGCGGTCTCGTTGGCGTCGGCGGGCCGCACCACCGACAGCTTGGGGATGGCTCGCAGCGCCGCGAGGTGTTCGATTGGCTGGTGGGTCGGGCCGTCCTCGCCGAGGCCGATCGAATCGTGCGTCCACACGTAGATGGTGTCGATGTCCATCAGCGCGGCCAGTCGCACCGCCGGACGCATGTAGTCGGAGAACTGCAGGAACGTGCCGCCGTAGGCGCGGGTCGGTCCGTGCAGCACGATGCCGGATAGGATGGCGGCCATCGCGTGCTCGCGCACGCCGAAGTGCAGCGTTCGGCCGTACCAGTGCGCGGTGTAGTCCTTCGTCGAAATCGACGGCGGGCCAAACGAATCCACGCCCTTCATGGTGGTGTTGTTGCTGCCCGCGAGGTCGGCCGAGCCGCCCCACAACTCCGGCAGTTTCGGGCCCAGCGCGGACAGCACCTCACCGGACGCGGCCCGGGTGGCCAACGCCTTGTCGCCCGGTTCCCAGCGCGGAATGTCGGCGTCCCAGCCGTCGGGCAATTCCTCGGCGGTCAACCGGTCCAGCAGCGCCTTGCGGTCGGGTTCGCGCTGCGCCCAGGCGTCGAAGTCCGCCTGCCACTTCTCGTGCGCTTCCTTGCCCCGGTCCACCAGCTTCCGGGTGTGGGCGATGACTTCGTCGCGCACCTCGAAGTTCTTGCCCGGGTCGAAGCCCAGGATCTCCTTGACGGCAGCGACCTCCTCGTCGCCCAGCGCCGCTCCGTGCGCCTTGCCCGTGTTCATCAACTTCGGCGCCGGGAAGCCGATGATGGTGCGCAGCTCGATGAACGACGGCCGGTCGGTGACGGCCTTGGCGTTGGCGATGGCCTCCTCGATGCCGACCACATTCTCGCCGCCCTCGACCCTCTGCACGTGCCAGCCATAGGCCTCGTAGCGCGCGGCGGTGTCCTCGCACAGCGCGATGTTGGTGTCGTCCTCGATCGAGATCTGGTTGTGGTCGTAGAAGACGATCAGGTTGCCCAGCTGCTGGACGGCGGCCAGCGACGAGGCTTCCGAGGTGACACCCTCCTCGATGTCGCCGTCGGAGGCGATCACGTAGATGAAGTGGTCGAACGGGCTGGTGCCCGGGGCGGCGTCCGGGTCGAACAGCCCGCGTTCGTAGCGCGAGGCCATCGCCATGCCCACCGCCGAGGCCAGACCCTGGCCGAGCGGACCCGTGGTGATCTCAACGCCCTTGGTGTGCCGGAACTCCGGGTGTCCGGGCGTCTTGGATCCCCACGTGCGCAGCGACTCGATGTCGGACAGCTCCAGGCCGAACCCACCGAGGTAGAGCTGGATGTACAGCGTCAGGCTGCTGTGTCCGCAGGACAGCACGAAGCGGTCGCGCCCCAGCCAGTAGGTGTCGCTCGGATCGTGGCGCATCGTTCGCTGGAAGAGCGTGTACGCCAGCGGAGCCAGGCTCATCGCCGTTCCGGGATGTCCGTTGCCGACCTTTTGCACCGCGTCTGCGGCCAGCACCCGAATCGTGTCGACGGCGGCCGAGTCGATCTCGGACCAGTCGTCGGGGAGGTGCGGTTGGGTCAGCGTAGAGATCTCTTCGAGTGTGGTCACAGACTCAGTCCTTGGGGTCATCGAGCTGATCAATCCCACCCTAGTGCGGGAGGGCCGGCTCTTGCAGTGCTGGATTTCGGGTACCCGCCGCCGGCTGATGTGAAAATTACGCGGTGGGCGTCGACCCGTAACATTCAGTTCGGAAATCTGGGAGGAGTCTCCCGTGATTGGACCCTGCGGGCAGACCGTCACCGGCCCGCGGTCTACCATCGTGCGTAGTAGATGCTGCGCGCAGCTGCGACCCCAAGGAGTTATTGCGTGAGCGTTCGCGGGCGCGTCGCCCCGAGCCAGATGCCGAGCCGAGTGCAGGGCACGGTACTGGCGTACTTGGCGCTGACCAAGCCGAGGGTCATCGAGCTGCTGCTCGTCACCACCATTCCGGCCATGTTGCTCGCCGACCGCGGCACCGTGAACCCGCTGCTGATCCTCAACACGCTGGTCGGCGGGATGCTGGCCGCCGCGGGCGCCAACACACTCAACTGCGTGGCCGACGCCGACATCGACAAGGTGATGAAGCGCACGGCACGCCGGCCGTTGGCCCGGGCCGCGGTCCCGCGCAGCCATGCGCTGGTGTTCGGGTTGGCGCTGTCGGTGGGGTCATTCTTCTGGCTGTGGTGGACGACGAACATGTTGTCGGCGCACCTGGCCAGCGCCACCATCGCCTTCTACGTGCTGGTCTACACGCTGCTGCTCAAGCGCCGCACGTCGCAGAACGTCGTGTGGGGCGGCGCGGCCGGCTGCATGCCCGTGATGATCGGCTGGTCGGCGGTAACCGGCACCATCGGCTGGCCGGCACTGGTGATGTTCGCGATCATCTTCTTCTGGACGCCGCCGCACACCTGGGCGCTGGCCATGCGCTACAAGGAGGACTACAAGGCGGCCGGTGTGCCGATGCTGCCCGCCGTGGCCACCGAGCGCCAGGTCACCAAGCAGATCCTGATCTATACCTGGCTGACGGTGGCGGCGACGCTGGCGCTGGCGCTGGCCACCGGCTGGCTGTACGCGGCCGTCGCCTTGGTCGCCGGGGTGTGGTTCCTGGCGATGGCCCACCAGCTGCACGCCGGGGTGCGCGCCGGCGAGCCGGTCAAGCCGCTGCGGTTGTTCCTGCAATCGAACAACTATCTGGCGGTGGTGTTCTGCGCGTTGGCGGTCGACTCGGTGATCGCGCTGCCGCACCTGTTCTGACGCTCGCGATCCCGCCACACCACACCAGCCCCACCCGTCGCCCCCGAAGAGTGGCCTTCGAGTGGCACAGTGCCGCATGCCTACGGCGGCGGGGCGGCTGTGGCCGCTGTGACAGCGATCAGGGCAGCAGCACGATCGAGCCGGTCGTCTTGCGGCCCTGCAGATCCTGGTGGGCGCGGGTGGCTTCGGCCAGCGGGTAGCGGCCGCCGACTTCGATGGTGATCCCCCCGCCGGCGATCGCGTCGAACAATTCCTCTGCGCGCCAGCTGAATTCCTGGCCGGTGCGAATGAAGTGGGCCAGCGACGGCCGGGTCAGGAACACCGAGCCCGCGGCGTTGAGGCGCTGCGGATCGAACGGCGGAACGGGCCCGCTGGCCGCGCCGAACAGCGCCAGCGTGCCCCGCACCGCCAGGCTGGCCAGGCTGGCGTCGAAGGTGGTGGCGCCGACGCCGTCGTACACGGCCTCGACGCCGGCGCCGTCGGTGAGCCCGCGGATCTGCCGGCCGAAGTCGTCCGCGTCGTCGGGATAGGACAGCACCTCGTCGGCGCCGGCCTGCCGGGACAGCCGGGCCTTCTCCGGCGTGGAGACCGTGGTGATGACCCGCGCGCCGAGCAGATGCGCCCATTGCGTCAGGATCAGCCCGACCCCGCCCGCTCCGGCATGCACCAGCACGGTGTCGCCCGCCTGTACCGGATACACCGACTTCAACAGGTAGTGCGCGGTCAGGCCCTTCAGCAGCACCGACGCGGCCACGTCCGAGGTGACGCCGTCCGGCACGTGCGCCGTCAAAAACGCTGGGGCCGTGGCGTACTCGGCGTAGCCGCCGGCCGCCGATGCGCTGACCACCCGCTCGCCGGCGCGGAAGCCGTCGACGCCGTCACCGGTCGCCTCGACGGTGCCGCACAATTCGGAACCGAGGATGAACGGCAGCTCGCGCGGGTACTGCCCCGAGCGGAAGTAGGTGTCGATGTAGTTGACGCCGATCGCCTCGGCCTTGATGAGCACCTCGCCGGGCCCGGGCGTGGGCTGGAGTGCGTCGACGTAGCGCAGCACCTCGGGGCCGCCGGTTTCGCTGACTTCGATTGCGTGCATGTGCTTATCATGCCCGGGCATGAAACTCGCCCGTCCGGACATCTTCCATCCCCGCATCGTGCTTGCGGGCGGTCCGCGCCATCCCGACGACGCCGGCTTGGTGCCCGCGCTGCGCACCCGCGGGCTGCACGCCCGCTGGCTGTCCTGGGACGATCCCGAGACCCTCGACGCCGACCTGGTGATTTTGCGCGCCCCCGCGGACCGGCGTGACGAGTTCCTCGGCTGGACGCGGCGGGTGCGCCACCTGCTCAACCCGCCGGACGCGGTCGCTTGGAACCTCGATGAGCGGTATCTGCGCGACCTGGAGGCCGGCGGGGTGCCGACGCTCGCGGGCGGAACGGCGCGGGCGGCGTTGATCTTTCTCGGCGGCAAGCAATCACACGCCTGGCCGGTCGAGCCGGACGACGAGCCGTGGGACCTCGGGTACGCCGCGCTGGCGGCCGCCGCCGAGCGCACCGGAACCGCCGTCCGCGACCTCCTGTACGCGCGCGCCGACGTCGCCGAGGGGCGGCTGGTGGGACTCGACCTCGTCGCGCCGTCGCTGGGCTGGCGGCAGCTGGGCGCCGACGACCGCGAGCGCGCCCAGCGCGACTTCGCGGTGGCCGTGGAGTCAGCCTGCGAGCGGCTCGGCCTCGGCCCGCTCTCGCATCGACGCCCATAGCGCGGCGGTGGCGGCCGTGCAGGCGGCGGCCCCGGCCACGTGCAGGGCGACCAGCGCGGCGGGTACGCCGGTGAAGTACTGCGCGGTGCCGACGGCGGCCTGCGCGCACACCAGGGCGAGCAGCACGATCAGCCGCCGCAGGATCGGCCGGGCGGCGCGCACCGCCAGCAGCCCGAACCCCAGCCCGACCAGCAGCGCGAGGTAGGCGACCAGCAGCGAGGAGTGGGCATGGACCAGGGTGTCGACCGCGACCTTCAGCCGGGGGACGGTCCGGGTGGGGCTGCGGTCACCCGCGTGCGGCCCGGCGGCCGTCACCAACGTGCCCGTGACGAGCACCGCGGCCAGGTCCAACCCGATCAGTGCCGTCAGGGCGCGCAGCGGCCGGGGGACCCGCCGGCGCAGCACGCCGTCGTCGGGCTCGCTGATCTTGACGTAGAGCAGCACCGACAGCCACACCATCGTCATCGAGGTGAGCAGGTGGATCGCGACCGTCCACCACAGCAGGCCGGTGCGAACGGTGATGCCGCCGATGACCGCCTGCACCACCGTCGACACCGGCATCAGCCACGCGTAGACGAGGACCTCGGTCCGGCGCCGGGCCCGGATCACGGCCAGCACCGCCAGCGCCGCGGCGACGACCACCGCGAAGGTGATCATGCGATTGCCGAATTCGACCGCCTGGTGGATGCGCGGCACCTCGGCATGGGCGACAGGGGTGAAGCTGCCCGGGAAGCACTGCGGCCAGGTGGGGCAGCCCAGGCCCGACGCCGTGACGCGGACGATCGCCCCGGTGACGGCGATACCGCCCTGGGTGAGGATGACGGCCGCGGCGAGGAGGCGCTGGACGCGCACGCTGGGATTGGGGAGCAGGTCCACCAGCCGCATCAGCGTTCGTCCCACGGGCATGGCCCGATGGTAGGCCAAGCAAAACTACGTCCTGTAGTAAGCCCTGGCGTCGCGAGACGTAAACGACGCACACCCGGCGCGGCGTGTCGTGTGCGTGGTTTACGTGTCGCGAGCGCCCCGCGGCGATCTCACCCGCGTCAGGTGATTGCGTCAGGTGAAGCGGAACCAGCGCAGCGCCGCCAGCGCCGCGACCGCGCCCCACGCCGCCAGGACGGCGATGCCGAACCAGTCCACCGACAGGACCATCGCCCGCGACAGGGCCTCGGTGAGCGCACCCGAGGGGGTGAGCCGGGCCGCCCACTTGACCCCGGTCGGGATCATCCCGCTCTCGACGGTCAGTGCCCCGAGCCCGGCGAAAACGAACCACAACAGGTTGGCCACCGCCAGCACGATTTCGGCCCGCAGCGTGCCGCCGAGCAACAGCCCGAGCGCGGCGAACCCGGCCGTGCCCAGCGCGATGACCGCCGCGCCCAACGCCAACGCGGCCAACGCTGGACGCCAGCCCAGCGCAAACCCGATGGCGCCCAACAGGATTGCCTGCAGGAACACGACAGTGACCACGGCCAGCGACTTGCCGGCGATGATGCCCCAGACCGGCAGCGGGGTCGCGCCCAACCGCTTGAGCGCGCCGTAGCGGCGGTCGAAGGCGACCGCGATGGCCTGTCCGGTGAACGCGGTCGAGATCACCGCGAGGGCCATGATGGCCGGGACGAAGGTGGCGGCGCGGTTGTGGCCGAAGGAGCCGAACGGCAAGAGCGTCAACCCGACCAGCAGCGTGATCGGGATGAACATGGTCAGCAGCAGCTGCTCGCCGTTGCGCAACAGCAGCTTGAGCTCCAGCCCGAATTGCGCGGCCAGCATCCGCGGGACGGCGTTCGGCCTGGGGTCGGGGGTGAAGGTTCCAGCCGGGAAGACGTTCGATTGGGTCTTGTCCAGTTTCAAGGCCGCAACTTCCTGCCGGTGAGGTCGAGGAACACGTCCTCGAGGCTGCGCTGCTCGACGCGCATGTCGGTGGCCAGCACGTCGATCCGCGCGCACCACGCGGTGACGGTGGCCAGCACCTGCGGATCGACCGGACCCTCGACCAGGTACTCGCCGGGCGTCACCTCCGAGGCCTTGTAGTCCTCCGGCAGCGCGGCGGTCAGCAGCGACAGGTCGAGCCGTGGCGGCGCGGTGAACCGGAGCTCGTCCTTGGCGCCCGCGCGCATCAGCTCGGTCGGCGTGCCGGCGGCGACGGTCGCGCCGTGGTCGATGATGACCAGCCGATCGGCGAGTTCCTCGGCCTCCTTGAGCTGGTGTGTCGTCAGCAGCACCGTCACGCCGTCGCGGCGCAGCGCGTCGATCAGCTCCCAGACCAGCAGCCGGGCGTGTGCGTCCATGCCCGCCGTCGGTTCGTCGAGGAAGACCAGCTCGGGCCGGCCGACCAGAGCGCAGGCCAGCGCGAGCCGCTGCTGCTGGCCGCCGGAGAGCCGCCGGTAGGTGGTACGGGCGGCGTCGGTGAGGCCCAGGGTGTCCAGCAGCCACGCCGGGTCCAGCGGGTCGGCGGCGTACGAGGCGACCAGGTTCAGCATTTCGCTGGCCCGCGCGGACGGGTACCCGCCGCCGCCCTGCAGCATCACGCCGATGCGGGTGCGCAGGCGGGCGTTGTCGGCGATCGGGTCCAGGCCGAGCACCTCGATGGTGCCGGCGTCCGGGCGCACGAAGCCCTCGCACATCTCGACTGTCGTGGTCTTTCCCGCGCCGTTGGGACCCAGCAGGGCCAGCACTTCGGCGGCATGCACCTCGAGGTCGAGATCGGCGACCGCCGTGGTGGATCCGTAGCGCTTGCTCACCCCGCGCAGCCGCACGACCGTTTCAGGAACGTCCGAGCTCACGAGCGCCGCTCTCCCCCGCAAGCGGGTGGGGTCCCCACTGCATCGTCGTCGGCGCGGCTCACGTGGAATCAGCGTAGGCGTCAGGCACCGCGGCCGGGCGCGGGGTCTCAGCGGTCGTGGGCGCCGGCGCCGTTTCGGCCGTCGTCCCTTGCGGTTCGGCGCTGTCGCCCGGGAGTCGCCGCCACGGCAGCCGGGTGTAGGTCACCGCGATGAGGACCGCCACGATCACGGTGCTGGCCAGGGTCGCGTCCACGATCTGGAACAGCGCGAAGCGGTCGCCGTTGGCGGTCGGGCCGAAGATGCCGACGACCAGGGTGATGACGATGACCGCGATGCGGAAACCGCTGCGGGTGGCCCAGGCGGCGAGCGGGATGATCGCCCAGAGCAGATACCAGGGCTGCACGACGGGGAACAGCAGCACCGTGACGCCGAGCGCCACGCCCAGGCCGCCGATCGGATGCAACCGGCCGCGGAAGACGGCCACCAACAACCAGCCGACCATCACCGTGATGATCAGCACGCCGATGGCGCGCGTGAGCCCCAGCACCGCGGTGGTGTGGTCGCCCAGCCCCAGCAGGATGCCCACCTGCCCGGTGCCCAGGGCGAGCAGGGTCGGCGGCGACATCCAGCTGCGCACGACGTTGGCGGTGCCCAGCGTGTAGATCCAGCCGAAACCGAGGCCGCTGGCCCAGCCGACGAGCGCCATCACCGCCAGCGACAGCGCGCTCATCGCGCCGCCCGCCAGCAGCAGCGCCCGCAGGTTGCCCCCGCATCGGTACGCCAGCGCCATCGTGACGAAGCCGAGCGCCAGCAGCGACGGCAGCTTGACCTGTGACGACAGCACGATCAGGACCGCCCCGGCCAGCAGCATGCCGAGCGGTTCCCAGTCGGGACCGGGCCGCCAGGAGGCCGGGAACAGCCGCGGCGAGTCGATGCCGCGCAGCGCGAACTCGGCGCCGGCCAGCATCAGCCCGAGCATCAGTGCCTCGTTGTGAACGCCGGCGACCAGATGCATGATGAGCAGCGGATTGGCCGCGCCCAGCCACAGCGCGCTGACCTCCGCGACGCCGCAGCGCCGCGCCAGCCGCGGGGTCGCCCACACGATCAGGCCCACGCCGACCAGCTCGACCAGCCGGTGGCACAGCACGGCGGCGACGATGTTCTCCCCGGTGATGGCCGAGATGCCGCGCCCGATCCACAAGAAGAGCGGGCCGTAGGGCGCCGGTGTCTCCCGCCACAGTGTCGGGACCGACAGCGTGAAGACGTGGGACAGGCCGAGCCCGGACGCCGGCCCCACCCGATACGGGTCGAGCCCCTCGAGGGAGATCTGGCTCTGGGCCAGGTAGGAGTAGACGTCTTTGCTGTACATCGGCGGGGCGATCAGCAGCGGCAGCGTCCACAGCAGCAGGGTGCGGTCCAGGTCGCCGCGGGACATCCGCCTGCTGCCCAGGGCGAACCGTCCGAGCATCAGCCAGGCCAGCGCCATCATGACCGCGCCGGTGGTCGTCATCGTCAGGGACACGGTCTGGATCCGGGACGGCAGGTTGAGCAACCGCACCCCGAAGGTCGGGTCCTGGACCACGGGCCGGGCGCCTGCGCCCAGCGCGCCGATGGCCATCAGGATGGTGCCGGTCGCACCGAAGAGGCGGGTGCGCTGCAGCGCGGTGAGCTCGGTATCGTTCAGCGGCGTGCCCACCGCCTGCTCGTCGCCATGCAGGCTGGCGATCGACGAGCTCAGCACGTAGTGGCGGGCTGCCATCAGAGCAGCGTAACCGTCGGGGTCACCGGGCTCGCCTGCCAACCCGGCGGCGATCGCGAGCGCGGTTGCAACGGGTCGCCGCGTTGTACCGAATGTGACCAGTGCAACGCCCGCGCAGGGGACCCTTGGTAGACCGATCCCCGGAATTGCGTCACACTGGTGTTGTGAAAATCCGAACCGGCCTCGATGACGCCGCCGTCGGCGCGGCGATGCCGGATGGCCACACCCGCCGCGCGATCGTGCGCCTGCTGGTGGAGTCCGGATCGATCACCGCCGGCGAGATCGGTGACCGGCTCGGGCTGGCGGCCGCCGGAGTGCGACGCCACCTCGACGCCCTGATCGAAGCGGGGGACGCCGAGTCGGTGCCCGCCGCGTCCTGGCAGCAGGTCGGTCGCGGGCGTCCCGCCAAGCGGTTCCGGCTCACCGCGGGGGGCCGCGCCAAGCTCGAGCACGCCTACGACGACCTGGCGGCGGCCGCCATGCGGCAGTTGCGGGAAATCGGCGGTGAGGACGCCGTCCGCACGTTCGCCCGGCAACGGATCGATTCGATCCTGGCCGGCGTACCGTCGGCCGAGGGCGACGACGACGCCGAAGTCGAGGCGGCCGCGGAGCGGGTGGCCGGCGCGCTGACCAAGGCCGGTTACGTCGCCACCACGACGCGGGTCGGCGGCCCGATCCACGGCGTGCAGATCTGCCAGCACCACTGCCCGGTGTCGCACGTCGCCGAGGAGTTCCCGGAACTGTGTGAAGCCGAGCAGCAGGCCATGGCCGAGGTGCTCGGAACCCACGTGCAGCGGTTGGCGACCATCGTCAACGGCAACTGCGCCTGCACCACCCACGTACCTCTTACCCCGGCGCCCAGCCCGCGTCGCGACACCACGAGCATCGAAGGAGCGTCGTTATGACCCTCACGCCAGAGGCCCAGAAGGCCATAACAGAGCCGCTGACCCAGGAGCAGGCGATCGCCTCGCTGGGCCGCTACGGTTATGGCTGGGCGGACTCCGACGTCGCCGGAGCGAGCGCCCAGC
This sequence comes from Mycobacterium sp. E3305, assembly GCF_001666785.1. Taxonomy (NCBI): domain Bacteria; kingdom Bacillati; phylum Actinomycetota; class Actinomycetes; order Mycobacteriales; family Mycobacteriaceae; genus Mycobacterium; species Mycobacterium sp. E3305. The sequence continues at coordinate 110,649 of NZ_LZJA01000127.1, forward strand.
GTGGGCTGTCCGAGGCGGTGGTTCGCGACATCTCGGCGAAGAAGAACGAGCCGGAATGGATGCTGCAGACCCGGCTGAAGGCGCTGCGCATCTTCGACCGCAAGCCGATGCCCAACTGGGGCTCGGACCTGAGCGGCATCGACTTCGACAACATCAAGTACTTCGTGCGGTCGACCGAGAAGCAGGCGGCCTCATGGGATGACTTGCCGGAGGACATCCGGAATACGTACGACCGCTTGGGAATTCCCGAGGCCGAGAAGCAGCGGCTGGTCGCCGGGGTGGCCGCCCAGTACGAGTCCGAGGTGGTGTACCACCAGATCCGCGAGGACCTGGAGTCCCAGGGCGTCATCTTCCTCGACACCGACACCGGCCTGCGGGAACACCCCGAGCTCTTCCAGCAGTACTTCGGCACCGTGATCCCGGCCGGGGACAACAAGTTCTCCGCGTTGAACACCGCGGTGTGGAGCGGTGGGTCCTTCATCTACGTTCCGCCGGGCGTGCACGTCGACGATGATCAGGGTCCGCTCGAACTGGCCCATGTTCTCCGTATTGATCCGGAAGTAGGCCTGCAGCGGGATGTCGACGTGCACGCCCGGCGGAACGTAGATGAAGGACCCACCGCTCCACACCGCGGTGTTCAACGCGGAGAACTTGT
>NZ_LZJA01000128.1:0-530 GCF_001666785.1 Mycobacterium sp. E3305
ATGCCGGCTAAGGCGAGTGTGGCCATTGTCGGGTCGGGAAACATCAGTACTGACCTGCTCTACAAGTTGCTGCGGTCGGAGTGGCTGGAGCCGCGCTGGATGGTGGGCATCGACCCGCAAAGCGAGGGCTTGGCGCGGGCCCGCAAGCTGGGCCTGGAGACCACGCACGAGGGCGTGGACTGGTTGCTGGCCCAGTCGGAGAAGCCCGACCTGGTGTTCGAGGCGACGAGTGCGTATGTGCACCGGGACGCGGCGCCGAAGTATGCGGCCGCGGGGATTCGGGCGATCGACCTGACCCCGGCCGCCGTGGGCCCGGCGGTCATCCCGCCGGCCAACCTCCGCGAGCACCTGGACGCTCCGAACGTCAACATGATCACCTGTGGCGGGCAGGCGACCATCCCGATCGTCTACGCGGTGAGCCGGGTGGTGGAGGTGCCCTACGCTGAGATCGTGGCGTCGGTGGCGTCGGTCTCGGCCGGGCCGGGCACGCGGGCCAACATCGACGAGTTCACCAAGACCACCAGCAAGGG
>NZ_LZJA01000129.1:0-43260 GCF_001666785.1 Mycobacterium sp. E3305
TCGGCAGCAGCGGGCCGGGCAACAGCGCCTTGCCCGCCGCCTCCAGGACGCACGCGGCGTCGATCAGGCGCCCGCCCTGCCCACCGAGGCTTTCAGGCAGATGCACCGCGTGAAATCCGTTGCCGACGAAGGCCTCCCACCACTGGGGCGGGCGCCCCGCGGCGAGGTCGTCAAAGTTGTCGCGGGTGGCGGAGACGGGCGCGTGCCGGCCGGCGAACTGACCGACGGCGTCGCTGAGTTCCTGTTGCTCCGGGCTCAATCCCAGGGTCACGATGGCGGCCGGGAGCTGGCTGACGTTGGCCGCACGGACTGTTACCCTTCAATTCGGATGGCCTTACAAGACGAACCGTCTCGTCTTGTGGCAGACTACCGGGGGTAGTCACGCGATGTAAAGCGGGCAAAGGCGGCAGTGAGGATCACCATATGCCAAGCGATCTCACCCAGGTGAGCACGCCGAGGCGCCGCAGCGAGAAGTCGCGCACGGCGATCGTCACCGCCACCCGCGAATTGCTTTTGGAGCGCGGCTTCGACGGCCTGACCATCGAGGCGGTCGCCGCCCGCGCTGCAGTGGGCAAGCAGACCATCTACCGGTGGTGGCCCAGCCGCCCCGCCCTGGTCGCCGACGTCATGCTCGAGGACGCCGACCAGCTGCTCGCATCGGTCAACCACACCGACGATTTGGCCGCCGACCTGGTGGGGTGGGTGCGCAGGCTCGCCACCACCCTCACGACGGCTCGCGGCTCGGCGATGCTGCGGATCTTGACCGCCGCGGGCATGGAACACGAGGACACCGCGGTCAAACTGCGTGCCGGATTCAGCGAGCCCCTACACGAGAGCGTCCGGGCTCGCATCCTCGCCGCCGGCGTCGACGAAAGCACCGCGGAGTCGGCCGCGGACGCGATCGTCGGTGGCGTGGTCTACCCGATCCTCTCTGACCCGCAAGGATATTCACGACGCCGAGCCGAGCGCACGACCCGCATCATCGTCGGCGCCCTGACCGGTGGTGGCTGACCAGGACCGCAGCGGGCGCAACAACGCGTTCTTCTTGTAGTAGTGGTCGGCCATTCGCCGCATGATGTTGTCGAGCACCGTGACTGCATCGTCGAGGAATGGGCCCTTGTTGAGCATCACGCATTCGGCACGTTCGCTCATCGCGGCATCGCTGATCTCCGCGCGTGAGGGCAGACCGGTCTTGGCGAGTTGCTCGAGGACTTGCGTCGCCCAGATCACCGGCAGGTGTGCGGCTTCGCACAGCCACAGGATTTCCTCCTGCAACTCGGCCATCCGCTCGTAGCCGCACTCGACCGCGAGGTCGCCGCGGGCGATCATCACCCCGACCCGCGGCCGGCGCATCGCGGTGAGCAACAGCTGCGGCAGGTGCTCGAAAGCACGCCGGGTCTCGATCTTGAGCACGATGCCCAATCGGTCGGCTCCGAGTCGGTCAAGCTCAGCCAACAGCCGGTCGACGTCGGCCGGGTTACGGACGAACGACAAGTCCACCAGGTCGGCCAGTTCGATCACGGCGGCGAGATCGCTGACATCACGGTCGGTGATCGCCGAGATCGGCAAGTCGGTGTCGGGCATGTTGATGCCCTTGCCCGCCTTCAGTCGGGCCTCCCCTTGCTCCGGGCGGTCGATGCGCACGGTGAGCACGTCGCGAGCGACGGACACGACGCGGCCGCCGATCTTGCCGTCGTCGAAGTAAACGGCGTCCCCCGCCCGGGCATGGTCGAAAGCCTCGGGCAGCGTGCAAACGATGCGCGCGGCGGGTTGACCACCGCCAACCGGCGCCGGTGAACAGTCGCGGGTCAGTTGCAGAAGGCTTCCGGCGCGCACCACCAAGCTCTGCTCCGCTGCGGCGAGCGGACCCACCCGCGCCGATTCGTCTTCGGTGGTCAGCACCGTCCCCGTCACCAGGTAGGTGGTCTGCTGCGTCGTCACGACGAAGCCACGTCCCGTGGGCTCGGTGCCGTCGTTGAGCACGAGGCGCCGTTGGGACCCTCGCGCGTCCCGGAGCACCAGCATGTCGCCCGGACGGCGGCCGGCGAGCCACCGCACCGGCACCGTGAACACGGTCATGCCCGGTTCCGGCGGGTTGGCGGGTTCTTCGATCGAGGTCATCCACGCCCGCGCCGGTGCGACGACCCGGCCGAGCTGATCTCGTCGTGGTCGAAGCTTGACCACCCGGGGTCCCGGCTCGAGCGGCCCGGTGCGCAGCTTCGGCCCGGCCAGATCCATCGCGACCAGACACGTGGTGCCGGCCTCCGCGGCCGCGTCCCGGACGTGGCCGACCATGGCTCGCCATGCATCTGCATCGTCGTGGGCGCAGTTGATCCGCGCGATGTTCATGCCGCGCCGCACCAATTCGCGTACCAGGTCAGGGTCGGTTGCGGCCTGCGTCGGCAGCGTGACCATGATGCGCGTCATCCGATGCGCCGGCCGGGGCCCCAGCAGCTCGACGCTGTGTTGGCGCAGGATCTTCGGCCCCAGCTCGATGGGGACCGCGGACGGCGCCGGCGGCTGCCAACCCCCGTCCGCCATGGCCACGATGGCCGCGCGGACCGCGGCGAGCGTGGCCTGGACGTGGGCTTCGCTGCGACCCAGCGACGACAGGCCGAACTCCGCGAGGCCGGACTGAAGTTCGCGCAGGTCGAATTGGCGGATCGCCCAGTAGTGCAACAGGTTTCGTGCGCTCGCGCGGTGCTCCGGCGCAATGGCCGGCAGCCACCGCGCCCAGGAGATCTCCGCCTCCCGCAGGCTTGCCAGCAGGCCGTCGATCTGCGCCAGCAGGGCCGCCAGCCGCCGACGGACCTCGGGTTCGCCGGCGTCGGGCGGGGCCGGGTGCGCAGCATCGACCATGCGCTCAGCAGACAAGACAACTCCCAGCTCGGCGGCCCACGGCCACATAGTGTTAACGTTCGCGTAACGCGTAGGGCGCGAATCATCAAGGTACACAGCGAATTTACTCGCCGGCTGCGGGTCAACACAGGGGAATAGGTCCCTTGATGGGGCCGCGGTGGGGGTAAGCGGCCGTGAGGTGTTGGCTATCCGACCGTGATCGCCGCCAGGCCACGTCCCACCCGGTCGGGCAGGGATCCGCCATGGCTGAGCCAATCGTCGAGGGCGATGCGCACGGCCGCCATCGCCAGCGCGCCGATCAGGCGGGGCCTGGGGTCCTGCGGGGCCAATCGCGGCAGTCGCGGCGCGATCAGATCGGCGATCGCCAGCTCGTACCGCACGTAGATGTGCAGCGTCCAGGCGTCCAATGTGTCGGAAGACCTTGTCAGGACGGCCAATTCGCGAATCTGGTCCTCGATGTCGGCGAACCCGCCCGCGAGCTCGGAGAAGGCGCCGACGACCGCATCGGTGGCGCTCAGGCGCGCAGGCTGGGCCGCCAGGGCGTCGGTGATCCGGTTGAGCCAATGGACGGTCATGCCCTCGGCGACGGCGTCTTCCTTGGAGTTGAAATAGCGAAAGAAGGTCGCGCGCCCGATGTCGGCCTCGTCGGCGATCCGGTCCACCGTGGTGCCGGCCAAGCCGCGATCGGCTACCAGCTGAGCCGCGGCGCCGGCGATCCGCTGGCGCATCGCCGTTCGCTTGCGTTCGGCCAACGATGCCGTGGCAGCCATTCCCCCACCTTTTCCGCAAATCACGTCCAAGTCGTAAGACATAGTCTTAGCATGAGACGATGTCTCAAGACACCGATTCGTCCGATCAGCCCGGTTCGAAGGCGCGGGCCGCGTGGCAGTTCGTCCAGCAGATGGTCGCCGACGTCACCAAGATCGTCACCGAGGACGCCGAGTCCGAGCGGGAGCTGCTAGAAGGGCTGCGGATGATCGCCCGCGTCTCGTCGCTGTGTGCACAGATGTCGGTCGAGTCCGATGCCGACCGGCCCACCTTCTTCGATATGTGTTCGGCGAACCGGATGGTCGGCGGCCCCAATCCGGACGGCAACTACTACCTGGCGATGATCCGTGGCGACCGGAGCTACCGGATCACCGGCTCCCGGGGCACCAGCGCCTACCTCGGGTTGCAGATCCTGGCCGGGACGGGGCTCACGCCGCGGCGCATGGCCGGGTATGTCAGCGACGTCGACTTGGCCTTGGCCTCAGGCGAATTCGCGGTCGTGCTGTCCGCGGATCAACCCTCCGAACTCGCCGGCGCCCAGTGGGTGCGCATCCCCGACGACGCCTCATCCGTGGTGGTCCGCGAGTACATCGGCGACCGTGCGCACGAGGAACTCGCCACCCTGCGCATCGAGGCGCTGGACCCCGCCCCGCTGGTCCCGCTGACCGACGCCGAGCTCGCAGATCAGTTCACCGCGATGGCCTGGTCACTGATGAAGTTGACGACGCTGCACCGCACCATCAAGCCGGAACTGCTCGACATGCCCAACACCTTGCTGACCGCCGAGGCCGCCAACCTGGGCGCCGCGGACACCACCCCGGACAACCTGTACATGATCGGGACCTTCCGGCTGGAGCCCGACGAGGCCCTGGTCCTCGACATCGCCCCACCCGACACCCGGTACTGGAACGTCACCCTGGAAAGCATCTGGCACGAGTGCCTCGAGCCGCGGGCCCGGCACAGCTCGGTCACCAACCGTGGCGCGGCCCCCGAAGGCGACGGCCGGGTGCGGATCGCCATCTCCGCGAACGACTTCGGGTTGGGCCACTGGCTCGACACCGGTGGCCGGCATCGGGGGTTCGTCGTCCTGCGCTGGCTGGACAACCCCAGCCCGCCCGACGTGAAGGTGTCGGTGCGCCGATGCGAGGAGGCCGTATGACACTGCAGGATCGATTCGCCCCCGAGCGGCTGATTGCCGCCGCCTGCGAGGAGGTCGGCAGCGACGACTTCGGCGCCGAGGGCTGGCGGCCCGGGCTGCACCGCCTCACCGACGGGCTGATCAACGACGCGCGACTGTCGGACATCGGGGTGGAGATCGCGCACCTCGACATCATGCGGGCCCTGAAGAACCGCCTCGGTGTGATCGCCTGGCGCAAAGAGCATCCCGAGATCGCCGCCAAACCGGTCACGGCGCCGATCTTCATCGTCGGCCAGCCACGCACCGGGACCACGATCCTCTATGACCTGCTCGCCCAGGATCCCGCGCTGCGCGCCCCGCTGACATGGGAGGTCGACGAACCCTGCCCCGTTCCACAACCGGAGACCTATCACGACGATCCGCGGATCGCGCAGGCGCAGGCCAGCATCGAAATGTCCGAGCAGATCATGCCGGGGTTCCTGGCCTTTCATCCGATGGGCGCGCTCGTCGGGCAGGAGTGTGTGCGCATCACGGCCGGCGAGTTCGTCAGCATGATCTTTTCGGTGCAGTACCGCCTGCCGGGTTACTACCGTTGGCTGCTCTACGAGGCGGACCACGCGGGCGCATACCGATATCACCGAATCTTCCTGCAGCACTTGCAATCCGGCGTAGCCGGTCAGTGGTTGCTGAAGTCGCCCGCGCACCTGTGGCAGCTGGACACGCTGCTGGCCGAATACCCCGACGCGCTGATCGTGCAGACGCATCGTGACCCGCTCAACGTCATCTCGTCGATCGCGGCCCTCACCCACCACCTGCGCCGGATGTGCAGCGGCGAATCGAGCATCGCCGAGTGTGCGGCGCAGTCCTACGAGGAGATCGTCGTCGGCCTGGAGCGCGAGATGGCCCTGCGGGACAGCGGCGCCGTGCCGGCCGACCGCGTGATCGACGTGCAATACACCGACTTCATCACCGACCCATGGACCACGATCAAGGACATCTACCAACGGCTCGACCGCGAGCTGCGCCCCGACGCCGAGCAGCAGATGCGCGAGTTTCTCGCCGCCCACCCCGGCGATGGGGGCCGCGGCCGCTACACCTGGTCGGACACCGGCCTGCAGGCGGGCGAGGTGCGCGAGCGGGTGCGCGCCTATCAGGACCGCTACGCGGTGCCGACCGAAAACCTGCGGTGAGCCGGGTCGCAGCGAACACCGTTGCGACGCTTGAGGTCTCCAACCGGGTAGGATCGCCGCAAAGCGACGGGAGCGGCCATGGACGAGGACTGCCTGAAGCTCACCACCTACTTGGCCGAGCGCCGGCGGACCGACGCGGGCTTTGTCTCCGACGTGCTGCTCGACCTGTACGGCCGGCACCGCATCGCCTGTGGCGTGGTGCTGCGCGGCGCCGGTGGTTTCGGTACCGGTCGCTACCTGAGGACCGACGAGTCGCTGACCTTGTCCGAGGATCCGCCCGTCGCGATCGTGGCGGTCGACACCAGGGCGAAGATCGAGGCCCTGCTCGACCCGGTGCTCGCCATCAAGCAGCGCGGCCTGGTCACCCTCGAGCGGGCGCGGCTGCTGCGCGGCGGCGGGTCCTTCCCGGGGCCGCTGGAACTCCCCGAGGAATTGCGCGAAGCCGTCAAGCTGACCGTGTACGTCGGCCGCAAGGAACGCGTCAACGGCACCCCGGCCTACGTCGCCGTCTGCGACCTCCTGCATCGGCGCCGGATCGCCGGCGCCTCGGTGCTGTTGGGGGTCGACGGCGTCAGCCACGGGCAGCGGCATCGCGCCCGCTTCTTCGGTCGCAACGCCAACGTCCCGATGATGATCGTGGCCGTCGGATCCGGTGAGCGCATCGCGGGCGTGCTGCCGGAGCTCGCCGGGCTGCTTCGTGAGCCGATGTTCACGCTGGAGCGGGTCCGCGTGTGCAAACGCGACGGTGAACTGCTGGAGCGGCCGCACGCGCTGCCCGGGGTCGACGAACGCGGTTTGTCGCTCTTCCAGAAACTGACCGTCTACACATCCGAGTCGGCCTTGGTCGACGGGGTGCCCATTCACCGCGCGATCGTGCAGCAGCTGTGTCAGCGCGACGCGCCCGACGGCGCGACGGTGCTGCGTGGCGTCTGGGGATATCACGGAGACCATCGGCCGCACGGCGACAAGTTTCTCTCGCTGCGTCGGCGCGTCCCCGTGGTGACCATCCTCGTTGACACCCCGGCCCACATCGCCGAATCCTTCGACGTGGTCGACGAATTGACCCGCGACGACGGGCTGGTGACGAGCGAGATGGTGCCCGCCGTGGTGTCAGACGAACACGACGCCGGCGACGGGCCGCCGCGCATGGCCCGCCACCGCTACTAGCGATCGCGAGCGCCGCGGACCGAGCGGACGCGGGTCGCACCGCGATTAGGTCAGCCGGCGACCGAGGCCTCGTAGATGGACTGGATCGCCTTGTCCAGCGTGGCGTTGAACTGCTCGTCGGACTGGTCGACCGCGAGCCCCTCGGTGAGGGCGCGGCTGAAGCTGGCGATCAACCCGGTGTTCTTCGCCAGCAGCTCGTTGGCTTCCTCGCGGGAGTAGCCACCGGAAAGGGCGACCACCCGCATCACCTTCGGGTGCTCGATCAGGGGGCGGTAGAAGTTGACCTCGGTGGGCAGACTCAGCTTGAGCATCACGCGCTGACCCTCGGGCACGTTCTCGAGTTGCTTGGTGATCTCGTCGCGCAGGATGCCTTCGGCCTCCGCCTTGTCCGAGATCGAGATGGTGACCTCCGGTTCGATGATGGGCACCAGACCGTGCGAGAGCACCTGGTGGGCCAGTTCGAATTGTTGGGCCACCACGGCGGCGATGCCCCCCGCGTTGGCGCCCCCGATCACCGACCGTTCCTTGGTGCCGAAGACGCCCTTGCCCACGGCGCGCTCGAGCAACTCGTCCAGCCCCGGGATCGGCTTCATCAGCTGCACGTCATCCGACGCCTCGGCCAGGCCCTTGTCGATCTTCAGGATGGGCACCACGCCCTTGGTCTCCCACAGGTAGGTGGTCGACGGCTTGCCCTCGATCTCGCGGTCCATGGTCTGCTCGAACAGGATCGCGGCCAGCACGCGGTCGCCGTTGAATACGGGCGACGTGATGATCCGCGACCGCATCTGGTGGATGAGGTCGAACATCTCCTCCTCGGAGGAGTACGCGTCGTCCTCGATGCCGTAGAGGCGCAGCGCCTTGGGCGTCGAGCCGCCGCTCTGGTCGAGCGCCGCGATGAATCCCTTCCCCGACGCCATCCGGTCCGCTTGCTTCTCGTTTGGCATGGAAGTTCCCCACTCCTTCGTGGTCCCCGTACGGTCACGGCCCCTGCGGTGCTCGCGCCCTGCAAATAATCGTGCCGATCATATTCGGCCGATCAAAGTCCCAGAAGGCAGGCCGTCACAGGTCGGCTTGTTCTGGCTGCGCGGCGGCGGGTCTGACGCGCCACAGCGCCATGCGATCGAGGAGTCGGTCGCGCAGAACGAGCGTGTGGAAGAGGACCGCGCACATGTGGGCGGTAAACGCTGCGAACAGCAGGAACGCGAACGCGCCATGGCATTCGCGGAGCACCGCGAAGACATCGATGCTGTGCGGCGCGATGCCGGGCAGCCGCAGCGGCCCCACCAGGGTGACGGGGAATCGTGCCGCCGACAGCATCGCCCACCCGGTCAGTGGCTGCACCAGCAGCAGGGCGTAGAGCAGGCGCTCCGACCACGTCGCGATGCGCCGTTCCGCGCCGCTCATCGTGGCCAGGAAGGGTGGGGGCCGGTGCCTGAGCCGATTCGCCAGCCGGACCACCGCGAAGATCAGGATCAGCACTCCCAGGGGCCGATGGATGGCCAGCAGCAGCGGGTAGTAGCTCAGCGCCGCGACCATGGTGACGCCGATCAGCAGTTGCGCGATGACCATCGGCGCCATCAGCCAGTGCAACAGGCGGGACGGCAGCGCGAACCGGGCCGCGGCGGTGCCGGCCGTCACCGCAGCACCCGGGAGACGTCGACTTCGCTGGGCGTCTTGGGCTCCTCGGCGCGACGGGTGAAAGAGCGGGCGTAGACGGCCGACCTTGCGGCCAGCAGTGGGTCGTCGGAGGCGGCGATGCCATCCGGCAGGACCAGGGGGTCGAAGTTGATGTCGCGGGCGTTGCCCGGCGCTTCGGTCTGCACGCCCGTGACGGTGATGGTGCCGGCCTCGATGCTGCGGCGGGCCGACGGCCAGGGCTTCGAGGCGTCGTGCGTGGGATCGCCCGGCTCGCCGATCGTGAGCACGAGCCGCCAACTCAGCGGGCGCTGCGCGAGCGCGCGGATGAGGTCGTCGAACAGGTAGTCCTTGCCGGCCGCCGCCGGGACGGCCGCCGTTTCCTGGGGAACGGCGGACCAGCGCACGGAGACGGTCGCACCGGCGCCGTTGGTGAATCGAAACGCGTTCAACCCGTGATACGTGCTGTCGGCGAACCCAGCACTCGGCGGCGCGCCCTTGATGACCTTCATGGCAGCGACGGTCTCCGGATGGCGGTCGAGGAAGGCGGCCATCTTCGCGGGGTCGGGCTTGCCCGTCTCGGGCACAGGCTTGGACGCGAGCAGCCGGTCGTAGAACCCCTGGGGAGTGCTGTCCGGGAAGACGGGGATGTCGATCATCGCGGTGCGCCATTGCTCGCCGTCGGGACCCTGGAAGAGCAGGCCCAACCCCCGGACCGTGGTCGGCATGTCAGGCTGATCCGGCAGACCGCCCGACAGGGAAAACCGGCCGATCACCGGCACACTCCCCGGCCGGAAAATCCCGGCCCGGCAGACCACCGCCCCCGCCCCCGTGCTGGCAAACGTTCCGAACGCGCTGAGCCCCTTCGCGTGGTTGCGCCGAAAACCCTCGTGACGCCCGTAGACATGCTCGAAGCGGTCGGTGAACCGGGGCGGCGTCAGCGCGCCGGGCCGCAGCCAGCCGCCCGCGTAGGCGAACCCACCGACGTCGACCGCGGCGATGCCGGCCACCGCTCCCATGCCCAGCAATGCGCTCCGCCGGGTCAGGGCTTCGGCGAGGGACCGGGTGCGCTCGACATCGCCGGGCGGGTCGTCCTGCGGGCCTTCGTGATCACCGGGCTCCACGGCCACCGCCCTTCCGCGTTTCTGCAGGCCACACGGCCCAGGCTGGACACGAATCCGGTGCAGGCAATTCACGCATGGGCCGAACGCGCGCGCAACTTTTGCGATGACCGTCGCACACACTCACAGGACGGCGCGGGGGTGTCATTCGTTCACTCGTTTTGGGGGTGGTTCGCGAAGTGACATACCATCTACTGAGAACTTGCGGCTGCATCTGTGGCTAGCAGCGCAGATCGATGGAGTGTGTCTCCTCCGACGGGCAAGCGCTTTCCGTGGGGTTGAACCAGCAGCCCCCGGGCTGGCAGTGGCTGTTTTGAGAGCTAACGGGTCCCGCGCGGGACCGAATGTGAGTGAATAGACCATGGGCGAACTAACCGGTGATCCAATAGACCCGACCGCTTTTTCAGTGGGAAAACAACAGGTAGAACAGGCGGTCGTCCTCACCGTCTCGGGCGAGGTGGACATGCTCAGCTCACCGCATCTGGCCGAGGCGATCCAGACCGCGATGGCGACCAAACCCGCCGCGCTGATCGTTGACCTGTCGAAAGTGGACTTCCTGGCGTCCGCCGGGATGACAGTGTTGGTCACGGCGCAGGCCGAGACCGAGCCGCCCACGCAATTCGCGGTCGTCGCCAACGGCTCGGCGACCAGCAGGCCGATCAAATTGATGGGAATCGACAGCGTGCTCTCGCTCTACAGCTCGCTCGACGACGCGCTGAGCGGCATCGCTGGTGGGTGAACCTCGAGATGGGGGCACAACTGGAGACGATGGGGCGCTCTGATCAGTCGCATGACGTGTCACAGACCGACGACCGGTCCCGCTTCGCGCGGAATCGCGTGGCTGCCGACCCGCGCAGCGCGGCTCGGACCCGAGCCGAGTTCGGCCTCTGGCTCGAGACGCATTTCACCCTCAGTTCCGACCGGTTCAGCGACGTCCTGCTGGCGGTGAACGAAGCCATCGCCAACGCCGCAGAATTCGCCTATTGCAGCGCCTCGCAGCCCGGGACGCTCGACGTGAGCGCGGCCTATGACCGCCGGTCCGACACCCTGGCCGTGTCCGTCGGCGATCGCGGGCGATGGCGCCACAAAATTCCGGCTCCCCAGCAGCAGCTCCGGGGACGCGGCATCCCATTGATGGAGGTCCTCGCGGACCAAGTGACCATCGACCGCACACCCCACGGCACCCGCGTCACGATGACGTGGACCGACCTCACGGGACGGCCCGACGCTTCGTAACTACGTCGCTTGCGCCAGGACTTGCTGAATGCGGTCCTCGCGCGGCAGGACCGGACCGTCGTCGAGGGATTCGTCGATACCGAGCTCGGCGAGGCCGGCTCTGGTCAGCAACGAGGTGCCGTACGCGGCGAGAACCAGCTTCTGATCCTCGCTGTGCCCCTCCTCGACGAGCATCGCCCCGATGAGGCAGATGACGGCCATCTTGTAGGCGTTGAAGGCGCGGTACCACTCGCGGTTCTGCAGCTTGATGCCGCTGGTCCGCTCGTAGTGGGCGAGCAGGGCGTCGATCGGGAGCGCGGCGGGATGGCTGTTGATGCCGACGGGCTGCGCCCACAGGATCTCCAGCCAGCCGATGTCGGTCAGCGGATCGCCGACCGTGCTCATCTCCCAGTCGAATACAGCGCTCACCTCGCCGCCGGTGAAGCCGAAGTTGCCCGGTTTGGCATCCCCGTGCACCAGCGTGACCGTCGGGCAGGGCGCCGGCCGGCTCTCCCGCAGCCCCCGGTGAAGCCGTTCGAGGGCGGGCAGGCAACCACGCTTGACCCGGTCCATCTCCGCGGCCCAGTGGTCGAGTTCTCGCTCGAGGTGCGTCCCGCCGTCGTCGAGCGAATCGAGCCCGGTCCGGGCGAGGTCGACGGCATGGATGGCGGCGAGTTGCTCGACCAGGCTCCGGCACATCCGCACCACGGTCTCGTCCGCGACGCCGGCGGGCGCCTGCATCTCGTACACGTCGCCGGCGACGCGTTCCATTACAAAGAAGGGCCGGCCCAACACCTCGCCGGTCTCTTCCAGCCACAGCGCCCGCGGCACGCGGACCCCGGTGTCCTGGAGTGCGGACAGGATGCGGAATTGGCGCGGGAGGTCGTAAGGCTCCAGCAGCGCGGGCGGCCTGGGCCGCAGCCGCAGCACCAGGTCTTGGCGTGCCCGCCGATCGCCGTGGCCGGTGACCACGGTCAGCATCAGCATCTCGGCCGAATGGCCGAAGCTCACCCGGTCCAGGCCCTCGACGCGGACATCGTCGGAGTCGGGCAGTCGGGTGCGGAGCCAGCCCTTCAACCGCGCCCCGAAGTCGGCGGCCATGGTCACTGGCGAGCCCCTTGGGCCGGCAGGCGCTCGACCGGCGTCCTGTCCTGGGTGAACGCCGACATGTCCATCGCCGTCCAATTCGGATACCGCCGGTAACCGGCACCGCCGAGCAGTAATTCGAATACGCCCCAACCGGTGTGGCCGTCCCGCTCGAAGCGCATAAGCTGGTCAAGGGCCATCGACTTACCCTCCGTCTCGACAAGCTGTTCGGAATTGCCACTGTCCCAATGGAAATGGATGAAGTAAGCCCCGGCGCCGAGGTCCTCGTACTGGCAGTGCGCCATCGGCAGCCCGTAGTAGGCGTTGACGTCTTGATGCGGCGCGTCGGCGATGACTCGATGGGTCTCGCCGTCCTCGTCGGTGAAGACCAGCACCGCGCGGGCGGGCCGCTTGCGTGCGCCGTCGAACTCGACGTCGTGTTCGATCTTGACGAACCGCTTTGACAGTGTTCCATCCGCATAGGTGATGCCACCGTCGACGTATTGCACTGTCCCGTCGGCTGTTTCGATGACCCACGCCTCGATCGCGTGGTCGTCGAAGCCCGCGTCGAGCCACAGCCAGAAGTCGATCCTGTCGGACACCCGCACGCCGAAGGTGCGGTCGCGACCGCCGTGAAACCCGTCGACGCTGATCCGTTCGCCGCCGATCCGCACCCAGCCGCTCCACCGGCCCGGTTCCTTCATGTGATACATGTCGGCGAGCACCCGGCCGTCGTCGCCCATCACCTTCATGGGCAGCAACTCCCACATCGGCGCGCTGGGTTCGTAGTAAAGCTCCCACTCGATCCCCGAACCATTGGGTTCCACGTCAAGCCGCCACTTTTTCAGGGGCTCAACGCAAGTCCAGCGCATCGGGCCGGCACTGAGCTCAGTTCGATCGCCGCCCGCGATGGGCTTACCCGCCAACAGATCCCAGTGCCTGCCGTCGGCGAGACTCACCTTGACATAGCCCAGCCCACTGCCGGTGTTCGGATTGTTGCCGTAACCGCTGGCCAACAACATGGTGCCGTCTGGCGACGCCGCGAAGAAGTAACAGCGATCCGACCACGTCGGGTCGCTGTCGTGTACCGCGTCGAACGTCGTCGGAAGCTGGTGCGTGAACGACTCGTCGGCGGCGGAATACACCATGGCTGTCCTCTCGAGCGATTTGGTTGATTCGCAACGGAATTCGTTGTGCTGCGCGGCGCATCCCGTAACATCTGCGCCATGGAGCCGAGCCGCCGGTGGGGCGACGACCGCGCGATCCTCGATGACGAGGAGGCCCGCAGGCGCATCCTGGACGCCGCCGGCCGCTGCATCGTGCAACGCGGCAACACCCAGTTCCGGATGGGTGAGGTGGCCGACGAGGCCGGAGTGTCGCGGTCCACGGTGTACCGGTACTTCCCGGGACGTGACGATGTCCTGCTGGGCCTGATCCTGAAGCGGGTCGACCACGCGCTCGGCGCGTTGGTGCGCTCGCTGGCCGCCCCCGACGATCCCGTGCGGTCGGTGCCGGAGATGGTGCTGGCCCGCGTCGAGTCGGTAGACGGCGATCCCCTGAACGAGGCGCTGTTCGCCGCCGAGAGCACCGCGGTGGCGACGGCCCTCGAGAAGGGGTCGGAGCCCATCGTGGAGACCCTGTTGCGGCATTACCAACCGCTGCTGGATCGGTGGAAGTCCGCCGGCCGCCTGCACGCCGACCTCGATCCGCGGTCGGTGGTGCAGTGGCTGCACGCCACCACGCTGTTTCTGCTGGCGCCCTCGTGGCGGTACCGCACGACCGCCGACAAACGCCGGTTCGTCGAGCAGTTCGTGGTGCGAGCCCTGGTACCACAGATCAGACAATAACTAAGTATTGTCTGATGTCGAGACGTTCAAGTATTTTTGTCTGACCCCGTGCCGCGATGTCCCACGGCTCGCGGCGCGGGTGACACATCCCCCACTGAGGAACGACCGCGATGAACAACCCCGTGACGCAGGCGCTATCGGTTGCCGGCCTGGCCGCGCACCTCGGCCGTGGCATGGGCCGGGTGGCCACCGACGCGGTGGTGGGTGGTCGGGTCGGGCTCCCCCGCCGGGCGCAGGACATCGACGCGGCGGTGCTGTCGAGGATCATGGGCACCGCCGTCAGATCGGTCCGGCTTCTGGGCAGCGACGCGGGCACGTCGGCGCGGGCACGGCTGGTGTTGACGGGGAAGAACGTCCCCGACTCGGTGTTCGTCAAGCTCGCGGCGACGACCGCGGCGACCCGGTTGATGGGCGAGCTGGGCCGACTCGGGCACACGGAGGTGAGGTTCTACCGTCAGCTCGCCCCGCAGGTCGTCGGCGCCCCGTATTCCTACGGGTCCGCGTTCGATTCGTGGACCGGACGCTACCTGGTGGTGCTGGAAGACCTCCCGGTCGAGTCGTGCGAGTTCCCCGACACCTTGCATCCCCTTTCGCCCGACCAGGCCAGCCTGATCGTCGAGCTGCTCGCCGACCTGCACGCCACCTTCTGGGAGCGACTGCCCCGGGACGGGCGCGGTCCATTGGGCTGGCTCTACACGCCGTCCGGCGACGTCACTTCCCTGCTGACCGGCTCGCTGATGCACGCCTCGATCAAGCGCCTCGCCGACCGCACCGAGATCCCCGTCGAGAACGGCCGTTTCATCGCCGACAATTACCGCGCGGTCGCCGCTCTCATCGACACTCCCCCGCACACCGTCATGCACGGCGACGCCCACCCCGGCAACATGTACTTCCACGGCGGCAAGGCCGGGCTGCTGGACTGGCAGGCGGTGCGGCGCGGGCACCCGTCGCGCGAGCTCGCCTACACGCTGATCACCAGCCTCGACCCCGAGGACCGCCGAGCGACCCAGCGCGAGCTGCTCGACGACTACCGCCGTGCCCTCGCGGCGGCCGGTGGCCCGACCCTGGACCGCGATGACCTGTGGCTGCGGTTCCGCCAGGCAGCGCTGTACGCCTACGTGGCCCCCCTGATCACCGCGGGAATGGGCGGCATGCAGGTCGAAGACGTCGCCATGGAAGGGCTGCGGCGCGGTGTCGTGGCCCTCGACGATCTGGAGACGGTCTCGGCGCTGAAGAGTTCGCTCTGACAGAAAGATCGCCCGAACCTATTGCGATGCCCGCCGCAAGAGTTACGCTACTAGCCGTAGCGTAATGCTGCCAGTCTCGTTCGCGCCTGTTGCCCGTTCCGGCAAGGAGAGTCACATGTTCGACCTGAAGATCGTTGGTGGCACCGTCGTCGACGGCACCGGCGCGGAGCGCTATCACGCCGACATCGGCATCAAGGACGGCAAAATCGTCGACGTCGTCCGCCGCGGCGCCGACGACCCGGCGCTGGGCGGGGAAGCCGCCGAAACCATCGACGCCACGGGGCATGTGGTGGCCCCCGGCTTCGTCGACATCCACACCCACTACGACGGCCAGGTGAGCTGGGATGGCCTGCTCGAGCCGTCCAGCGGTCACGGCGTCACCACCATCGTGACCGGCAACTGCGGCGTGGGCTTCGCCCCGGTGCGGCCCGGCACCGAGCAGTGGCTGATCGAGTTGATGGAGGGCGTCGAGGACATCCCCGGCACCGCGCTGACCGAGGGCATCACCTGGGGCTGGGAGACCTATCCCGAATACCTCGACGCGATCGGCAAGCAGAAGTTCTCCATTGACGTGGGCAGCCAAGTCGCGCACGGCGCCATCCGCGCCTACGCGATGGGCGAGCGCGGGGCCCGCAACGAACCAGCGACGCCCGACGACATCGAGGCGATGGGCCGGCTGGTCCGGGAGGCGATCGAGGCCGGCGCTCTGGGGTTTTCGACGTCGCGCACGATGGGGCACCGCGCCATGGACGGTGAACCGGTGCCCGGCACGTTCGCCGCCGAGGATGAGCTGTTCGGGCTCGGGCGGGCCATGGCCGCCGGTGGTCAGGCCGTCTTCGAGCTGGCGCCGCAAGGCTCCGCGGGCGAGGACATCGTCGCGCCCAAGAAAGAACTGGACTGGATGCGCCGGTTGAGCGCTGAGATCGACAGGCCGGTGTCCTTCGCGCTGATCCAGGTCGACGCCGATCCCAACCTGTGGCGCGAGATGCTCGACCTGTCCGCCGACGCGCACGCCGAGGGCGCCCGCCTCTACCCGCAGGTCGCGGCCCGACCGTTCGGGATGATGATCGGGTTCCAGGGTCATCACGGCTTCAGCCACCGGCCCACCTACCGCCGGCTGGCGGCCGAATGCAGCCGCGAAGAACTCGCGCAGCGCCTGGCCGACCCGGCGGTGAAGGCCGCCATCCTGGCCGATGAGGACCTGCCCGCCGACCCGACGCTGTTGTTCGACGGGATGTTCGCCCTGGTGCAGCATTCGCTCAAGCGGCTGTACGCGCTGGGCGATCCGCCCGATTACGAGCCCACCCCCGAACGCACCGTCGCCGCCATCGCTGCGGCCCGCGGCGAGGACCCGTTGTCCACGCTCTACGACCTCATGCTCGAGCGGAACGCGACCGCCATGCTGATGCTGCCACTGTTCAACTACGCCGACGGCAATTGCGACGCGATCCGGGAAATGCTGCTGCACCCGGCCGGTGTGCTCGGGCTTTCCGATGGCGGCGCCCACTGCGGGATGATCTGCGACGCTTCGTATCCCACGTTCCTGCTGACCCATTGGGCCCGCGACCGGCGCCGGGGCGACAAGCTGTCGCTGGAGTACGTGATCCGTAAGCAATCGCGCGACACGGCCCACCTGTTCGGCCTCACCGACCGCGGCACCATCGAGAAGGGCAAGAAGGCCGACATCAACGTCATCGACATGGACGCCCTGACGCTGCACCCCGCGGCGATGGCCTTCGACCTGCCGGCCGGCGGCAACCGGATCCTGCAGGGAGCCAGCGGTTACGCCGCCACGATCGTCAGCGGGACCGTGACGCGGCGCCACGACGTCGACACCGGGGCGCGCCCCGGCCGTTTGGTGCGGGGAGCGCGTTAGGGCCCGCGCATGAACGCGCCCGCCGGCAACCAGACCCGCACCTGCCCCCCTTCTGGAGAGGACGCGATCGGCACCCCGCCGGAGAGCCCCACCCTGGTGCCGGCGCAGCGGTACTACTCGCCGGAGTTCGCCGCGCTCGAGGTCGCGCGAATGTGGCCGAAGGTCTGGCAGCTCGCGTGCATGGTGGACCACGTCGCCGAGCCCGGCGACTACTTCGAGTACCGGTGCGGACCGTACGGGGTGCTGATCATTCGCGACGGCGACGGCGTGCTGCGCGCCTTTCAGAACGCGTGCCGCCACCGCGGCAACTCGGTGTGTGTGGGCTCGGGCTCCGGGCTGCGGGAGCTCAAGTGCGGCTATCACGGGTGGACCTGGGACCTGGCCGGCACGCTCAAGCGGGTGCCCAACCGCAAGGGCTTCGGGTCACTCAAGATGTCGGACTTCCCGCTGGTGCCGGTCCGGGTGGACAGCTGGGCCGGACTGGTCTTCGTCAACCTCGACCTCGGTGCGATGCCGCTCCTCGAGTATCTGGAGGCGGTGCCCGACGACATCGCCTGGTGCCGGCTCAGCGACTTCCGTTGCTACGCGACCCTGACCGTCGAGGTCGACGCCAACTGGAAGACGATCGCCGACGGCTACAGCGAGACCTACCACATTCAGACGCTGCACCCCGAGTTGCTGCGCTGCGTCGACGACATTCATGCGCCCCAACAGATCTGGGGCCACACCGGCAAATCCGACCAACCCTACGGCGTGCAGAGCCCCCGCTTCGAGGGCCGGCTCAGCGACGAAGAGGTCTGGGACGCTTATGTGTACACGCAGGGCGCGCTGATGGGCGCCGCCGAGCTCACGCCCTTTCCCGCCGGCGAACGCCGGCCCGGGCAGACGGTCCAGGACCTGATCGCCGAGCACACCCGGGCGTTTGCCGCCAGCCGCGGGGTAGACCTCGATTGGGCCGACACGGACCGGATCACCCGGCTGCACCAGTACAACGTCTTCCCCAACATGACGCTGCTGACCAACGCAGACCACCTCACCGTAATGTGCTCGCGACCCGGCCCCGATCCGGATCATGGTGAGCTGGTGATGTTCTTGATGACCCGAATGCCGCCCGGCTCACCGCGCGCCAAGCCGACCGACGTCCGGGTGACCGCCGGCGAGGCCGAGCCCGGCGTGGTGCTCACGCAGGACATCCAGGTGCTCGCGGGCCTCCACCGCGGCCTGCACCAACCGGGCTTCACTCACTTGGTGCTGTCCAGCGAGGAGCGGCGGGTCATCAATATGCATCGCAACCTGGAGCGCTATCTGGACCTATCCCAATCCGAGCGGATGAGTGGCGGCACGGCGAATCAATCGCCCACAACATAATCCGTGTAGACACGCCGTAATCGGTCCGATGCGATTTAGAATCCATCTCGTGATGACCCCGTCAAACCCGTGGGGGGACGACAGAGGGCAACTCGCGCATCAGCTGCAGATGCGATATGAACCACTCGCGCGAAGACGCGCGCGCCGAATGTGTCAGAACTTCGAACGCGTCGGTGTCCGAACGGCACCCGACCGTGTCCGGGAAATGCTGGCGGGGGCGCCCCTGGCGGCCCATGAAGTGATGGACGTCAATTTCGCGCTCATCGCTCTGCAGCTCGACCGTGAAACACGGGCCGCGCGGTACAAGCGGCTGAAGCGCCAAGGTGCCCGCTCACTGATTTTCGCCGGGCTGGTCCTGGTGGTGCTGAACCTTCTCATGTGCATGGCGTACGCCATGCTGAACCTGGCGGAGCAGGGCGCGCCTCTGTAGCGCTCAGCGCGGAACGACGATGCCGTTGTCGTAGGCGTACACGATCGCCGCCGCCCGATCCCGCAGATCGAGTTTTCCGAAAATTCGGCCGATATGGCTCTTGACCGTGACGCCGGAAATGCAGAGCTCGTCGGCGATCTCGCCGTTGGACAGACCTTTGCCCATCAACGTGAGCACGTCGAGCTCGCGAGTCGTCAATCCGCCGATCGCCGTGCCGCGCGGACCGGGAGCGGCTTTGCGGTACGTGGTGAGCACGCGCGCGGTGACCGCGGGATCCAGGTAGCTGTCGCCTCTGGCAACCGCGCGCACGGCGCGAATCAGTTCCTCGGCGGACGAGTCCTTGAGCACGAACCCGGCCGCCCCGGCGCGCAACGCCTCGGACAGCAACTCGTCCTCGTTGAACGTGGTCAGGGCCAGGACCGGCGGCGTCCCCCCGAGCCGGCGCGTCGCCTCGATGCCGTCGACCCGGCGCATGCGCAGATCCATCACGATCACATCGGGTCGATGTGCTTCAACCGCGGCCGGCACCTCGTCACCGTCGGCGCATTCCGCGACGATGACGAAGCCGTCCTTGCGGCGCAAGATCCGGCGCAACCCCGACCGCACCAGGTCCTGGTCGTCGACGAGAAGGACGCTGATTTCGGGGATTTCCGCGATGTTCGGGATCACGCCTTGCACCACCACGGGCGCCATCCGGTGTCACCCTCGTGCAGCGGGATGTCGGCGCGCACCGACCATCCATCCTCGGTCGGCCCGGCGTCGATCGCCCCGCCCAGCAGCTCGACGCGCTGGCGCATGCCACGCAGGCCGCGGCCCTCGGCGGATTGCGGGGCCGCGATCGCCACCGGTAACCGGTTGTCGACTGTGATCCTCGCCGACGCGGACGAGACCGCCAGCGTCACCGCCGATTTCGAGT
Organism: Mycobacterium sp. E3305; assembly: GCF_001666785.1. NCBI lineage: Bacteria > Bacillati > Actinomycetota > Actinomycetes > Mycobacteriales > Mycobacteriaceae > Mycobacterium > Mycobacterium sp. E3305. The sequence goes on from NZ_LZJA01000129.1 coordinate 19,864, forward strand.
CGGGCGCGTGTTTGGCGATGTTCGCCAGCGATTCCTGCGCGATGCGGTACAGCGCCAGACCGACCGCCGCCGAGACGCGTTCGGTGGCTCCGTCGATGCTCAGCGTCACGTTTAGGCCGGCCCGCTGGAAGTCCGCGACCAGGACCCCCACATCGTCCATCCCGGGTTCGGGCGTCGTTTGGGCCGCCTTGGTCGGCGAGTTGTCCAGCAGTCCGACGGTGCGGCGGATGTCGGCCATCGCCTGCCGGCCCAGGCGCTCGGCCTGTTCGAGCGCCTCGACCGCGTCGTCGACGTCGCGGTCTTGCTGCAGTCCTCGGCGCGCACCGGTCACGTGCAGCAGGGTGATGCTCAGCGAGTGGGCGATCACGTCGTGCACCTCGCGGGCGATGCGACGCCGCTCATCGGCGGCGGCGTGCTCGGCCAACAGCTTCTGCGCCTCGATCTGTTCGGCCAGCAGCAGCCGTTGAGTCCGCATGATGTAGCCGAGCAGCCAGCCCGCACCGACGAAACCCAGGTACAGCACCACCGCGTCCAAGCGGTGCAGCGCGGACGCGGCGAGCAGCGTGGCCGCCGCCGAGGCGGCGGCCAACAGGCCACCCATGACGGAGGTCAGCGTCGTCACCGACAGCACCATCATCACCAGCAGCGCCGGAGCGAAATCGGCGTGGATGGGCGTCGAGGTTCCGAACAGAAGCATGGCCGTGGCCGTCGACCAGGTCGCCCACATCAGCAGCGGACTCAGCTTCATGTTGCGGAAGAAGAACAACAACGTGGGTGAGATCGACAACGCGAACGCGGCCACCGCGACGGGGAGGTCAGCGTTGGGCCGCTGCAGAATCGCGATCACCCCGCCCGCCACCTCGGTGGCGTCGACGGCTACGAACGACGCCCAGGTGATGCCGACCGGAATCAGCTCACTGCGTCGGCGAAACTGTTCGCGCAGGTATCCCGTTGCAGCACGCAACATCGTCCAATCGTAAAAGAGTGCGCCACCTGCGGACATCATGCCGTGGTCGGCAATCGCCTCCGCCCGTGGTAGGAGGCAAAGACTGCACTTCGGCACGACGCGCAAGGGGTCACCGTTTTCCTAGCGTTTCAGTCATGACATGGACACTGCTGCACGACCGAATGGCCTTCATGGCCGAAGTGATCAAAGCCGCCGAGGCAGACGCCGAGCGGGCGCTCGCGGTGGTCGCCGACTCACCCGAGATATCCCGGTTGTTCGGTGACGAGGAGGGCCTGCTGCTTTCGCTGGGACAGCGCTGGATGACCATGCTGGTGGCCAAGCTGGACCAGGCCGCGCACGAGGGCGTGGCTGCCGAACAGGTGCGGGCCGATCTCGAAACCGCCGAACCCGGGCTGCACGCACTGGTGCGGATCGGCTCCCGGCGGTCGCTGCGAGTGCGCTCGCTGACGCGCGGCGAGCATGTGGCGGTGGGTCTCTTCGGCGGACCGAGCGGCGATCGGCAGACCGTTGCATGACATTCCGGGACTGATCTCGCGATTCACCGCTCGGTACGCGGTCCTGATCGTCGGGCTGTGGGTCCTGGCGGCCGGTGCCGCCAACCTGGCCGTTCCCCAACTCGAGCGGGTGGTCGACTCACATGCCCGATCCTTCATGCCCACCAACGCGCCGAGTGCCGTCGCGGCCTCGCGTGCCGCTCAGCTGTTCGACCAGACGCCGAGCAACAACTTCGTTTATGTTGTGCTGGAACGCAATCAACGGCTGACCCCACGCGACCGGCAGTTCTATGAGGCGCTGGCCGCGGCGCTGGGCTCCGACCGGCGGCACGTCTATGCGGTGACGGACCTGTGGTCACAGCCCGCGACGGCCGCCGGTGCGCAGAGCTCCGACGGGCGAGCGGTCAGCGTCATGGTCCGGCTGGCCGGAATGCTGGGCACGGCGCAGGCGCGCGATTCGGTGAACGCTGTCCGCGCCACCATCCAGAAGCTCGCGCCGCCGGCCGGCCTCGAAGCCCATGTCACCGGACCAGGCGCCACCATCGTCGACGAATTCTCCGCGATCGATCGACAGATGCTCGGAATCACCGCCGCCACCATCGGTCTCATCCTGCTCTTGCTGTTGATGGTGTATCGATCCCCGATCGCGGCCGAAATTCCGCTGATCTCCGTCGGGCTCGCCCTGGCCTTGGCCCGCGCCGTCGTCGCCGCCCTGGGCCAGTCCAATGTGGTTGAAGTATCGTTGTTTTCGGTTGCGCTCATGGCGGCCATGACGCTGGGTGCGGGCACCGACTACGCCATCTTTCTGGTTGGCCGCTACCACGAGGCGCGCCGCGGCGGCGTCGCACCGACCGAGGCGTTGACGCAGGCCTACCGTTCCATCGCCCCCGTCGTGATCGGGTCGGCGCTGACCGTGTCGGTGGCGCTGGCGTGCCTGGTGTTCGCCAATGTCGGGTCGTTCCGGAGCGCCGGATTGCCCTGCGCCATCGGCATTGTGGTGACTATGGTCGCGGCGCTGACGCTGACGCCCGCACTCATGAGCCTCGCCATCCGGCGGGGCTACCTCGAACCACGCCCGTCAAGGACGGCGCGACGCTGGCGGCGCGTCGGCACGGCGGTCGCGCGCTGGCCGGGGCCGATCCTGGCCACCGCGGGCGGGTTAAGCCTCTTGATTGCCCTACCGCTGGGCGGATTCCGGGTCGGCTTCAACGAACCCGCCGCCACGCCGTCGTCGACCGACTCCAACCGCGGCTACGTCAGTGCCGACCGGCATTTCGCCGCCAATGCGCTGTTGCCCGATGTCATCGCGATCCAGGCCGACCATGACCTGCGCAACCCGGCCGGCCTGATAGCCATCGAGCGAATCACGCGCCACATCATGGCCGTACCGGGCGTGCGCGCGGTGCAATCCGCCAGCCGGCCCGACGGCAAGGTTCCCGAACAGGCAACGTTGACCTATCAGGCGGGCGTGCTCGGGCGTCAGTTCGGGGACACCGTCGACTCGCTGGCCCAACGCCTGAAGCGGGTCTCCGAACTGGACGGCGCGCTGGCGCGGACGGAGCTTGCCATCGACGGCCTCGGAAATGGACTACGCGGTGGCAGTGCGGGATTGGCCGACATGTCCGGTGCCGCCGAAGACATGCGCGCCGGTATGGACGGGCTGCAGCGCAACGTCACGACCGTGTCCGGCTATCTCGACCCGTTGCGGGACTTCGTCGGGCGGACCCCAGACTGTGCGGGCAATCCCATCTGCTCGACGGTCGATCGAGTGCTTCAGCCGGTCGACAGCCTGGTGCGGACCTCGGCACGCCTGGACGCGGGCACCGCGAAGTTGACCAGCGGCTCCAACACGGCCGCCGCTGCGATGGCCAGCCTGCCCCAGAGCGTCGCGTCGATGAAAGCCGCTTTGGCGCAGGCACGTTCGGCTACCCATGACCTGCTGAGCCTGTCGGACACCCTCGGACCGCAAATGCGACAGTTGACCGACTACCTGGACGAGATCGCGACGCAGTTTCAGGGCAGTGCGGCGGCGGACTTCTACCTGCCGCAACGGGCGTTGACGGATCCGCGCTACACCGCCGCGTTGGGCCACCTGCTCTCCGAAAACGGCCGCGCGGCTTACCTACTCGTCTATGGCGAAGGCTCGGAGTGGGGCGGTGACGGCGCCAAGCGGGCGGACCTGGTCCGCGCCGCCATCAAAGAGGCCACCAAGGAAGGCACCCTGACGCCGGTGGAGGTCGACCTTGCCGGCGTCGGCCCGGTGACTGCCGACCTGCAGCGCTTCGTCGCAGCCGACACCAAGCTGCTCGTCGGCGCCGCGCTGGTCTTCATCTTCTTGATCGTCACGGCGATGCTGCGCAGCCCAGTCGCGGGATTGGTCGTCGTCGGGACGGTCGTCACCTCGTACGCGTCGGCGGTCGGGGCCAGCGTGCTGATCTGGCAACACCTGCTCCACCACGATCTGCACTGGGCCGTCGCCCCGATCGCGTTCATCGCGCTGATCGCCGTCGGCGCGGACTACAACCTCCTCCTGGCGCTGCGCATCAAACACGAAGCGTCTGCGGGCCTCAAGACCGGCATCATCCGCGCATTCGGTGGCACGGGCGGGGTGGTCACCGTGGCCGGCATCGTCTTCGGGCTGACGATGCTGGCATTGCTCAGCAGCAGCGTGCTCAGCATCGCTCAAATCGGCAGCACCATCGCGGTCGGGCTGTTGCTGGACACCCTGGTCGTGCGCGCGTTCGTCGTGCCGGCCATCGTTGCGCTGCTGGGCCGTTGGTTCTGGTGGCCGCGCGGGCTACCTCGCCGGGTCGGCGTTGGGGTGAAAACGCCGTTGCGGCGGCCGGTTACGGCCGCTACTGCTGCAGCGCCGTAGCCGGCATCCCGACCAGCACACCTTCGACGTCGCCGTCGGCGCCCACCATCAGACCGCGCCCCGGCGGCAGCGCTTGGGCCCGGACCATCCGGTTGATCCGGTTCTGCGGGTCGTTGTCCATGTAGAGCTGCGCGACCTTTGCCGAGTTCTGGAACCTCATCCACGGATCCATCTGCAGCGTCGCCCAGTTCGCGCTGTTGCGGGTGGTGAACACGTGCAGCCCGATCTGCCGGGCACGTTCCATCAGCTTCCACAGCGCCGCCCCCACCGGCGGTTTGGGCGGGTAACTCTGATCGGGACGCAGGTCTTGGACATCGTCGATCAGCACGAAATGCCGTGGCCCCTCCCAGGGCTTGAGCGCACGCAGCTCTTCCTGGCTCAGTCCCTTGGGGGGCAGCCGGGGCAGCAGGACCTGTTGTGCGAGCGCCGTGATCACCTCATCGATCTCGTCTTGGTCATAGGCATACGCCCGCACATACCCCGGTCCGCTCAAATCCCGCAGACCGTGCGGTGCCGTCTTCGGATCGATCAGCGTCAGCTGCGCCTCCTCCGGGCTGAACCGGCTCATGACCGCCTCGCCGATGGAAACCAGCGACAGCGTCTTCCCGCAGCCCTGCCGGCCCAGGATCATCAGCCCTGGGCTCTCCCGCAGCTTGAGCGGAACTGGGCCCAGTTCATGGCGCTCGCCGATCGCGAAAGCGATGGACAGGTCGTCACCGCTCGGATGCGCGGCGGCGTACTCGAGAATCGCCCGCAACTCCACCCGCTGCGGAAGCCGCTGCAGCGTCGCGTGTTTCGTCACGCCCGCCACATCGGCGATCCGCGCGCCGACGTCGACGATGCTCACCAGCGCGCCGGTCGCGGGGTCGGAGAGCGCCGGTACCCCGACGCGCAACTCGTGCAGGCTGTCGGTCAGTCCGAAGCCCGGACGATTCAGCGTCCGCCGCGCGGCGTCCCGCGACTCGAGGGACGAATGCCCCATCTGGCTCTCGCTCGGGTCGGCCAGCCGCAATTGGATTCGCGCCGTGGCGTTTTGCAACAGGCTCTGCCGCTGGCCGTGGATCCAGCCGCCGGCGCTGCACATCACGTGCACGCCGTACTCGGGACCGCGGCTGCTCAGCGAGATGATCCGATCGCCCAGGATGGTGTCTTTCGAGTAGACGTCGTCATAGTCATCGACCACCACGAAGACGTCGCCGAACGGGTCGTTGGGGTCGGTGCCGCCCAGGCCGTCGCTCCCCGGCCCGAACCGGCGCTCCCTGAAGCCGTCGAGGTCGATCCTCAGCCGCCGGAACGAGTCCTCGCGCGCGTCGATCAGGGCGTCCATGCTGCTCAAGATCCGCTCGATGCCCTCGGCGTCCTTCGGTGACACGATGTCGGTGACGTGCGGGAGCGAGGCCACCTGCGCCAGGGTCGCACCGCCGATGCAGAAGAACGTGACGCGCGCCGGGGTGTACATCGTTGCCGCCGAGGACATCAGCGTCATCAGGGTGGTCGTCTTACCGCGCTGCTTGGCCCCCACCACGATGACGTTGCTGCGCAGCGCATCGACGGCGTGGACCACCTGCTTGGACTCTTCCGGGATGTCCATCACGCCCACCGGGAACATCAGCCCCGGGTTCTCGCCGTAGTCGACATGCCACGGCTTGCCCCGGTAGGCGGCCACCAGGGTATCGATGGGCTCGGGGTCCTCCAGCGGCTCCAGCCACGGCCGCCGCGGTGACCGGTGTGGGACCTGATGCAGCGACTCCCGCAGCACGTCGACGATCTTCTTTCTCTTGAAACCGTCGTCGTGGTAGAGGAATTCGTCGGGTTCGGCGTCGACGGCGGCGGCCGCTTGGAGCGCCGCTGCGTCCGATTCCTCGAGCGGCTGATACAGCCAGTTGTAGAGCCGGGGCTTGGTCAACGTCATGTCGACCGTGGTCGACACCTCCTTGGCCTTCGGCACCACGAAGGGCGCCGAGAGGTAGAAGCACCGGAACGGTTCCAGGTCGCGCGGCCCCACCTTCAGCAGCGCGAAGCCGTTTTCCTTCGACGGCAGGTGGTAGGCGGCGTCCGACCCGATCACCTCGCGGCTGTCGTCGCCGGACTCCGCGCGCAGCGCGATACGGAACGCGATATTGGACTTGACTTTCTGCAGCGACGACAGGTCCAGGCGCTGCCCGCCCAACATGAAGAACACGTTGGCGCCGCGGCCCTCCTGCCCGATGTGAATGATCAGGTTGATCCACTTCTCATGGTTGGCGAAGAGTTCCAGGTATTCGTCGACGATGACGAGCAGGACGGGCACCGGGGGGAGATCGCGACCGGCGAGCCGGATCTCCTCGTAGTCGTTGGCGTCGCGGGCACCCACCGAGGTGAACAACTCATAGCGCTGCTTGATCTCGCCGTCGATGACGCGGCGCATCCGCTCGGCCAGATGCCGCTCGTCCTTGCCGAGATTCGACAGGGCGGCGACCACATGCGGGATGCCCAGGATGTCCTGGGCCGCCGATTCGAACTTCATGTCGACGAAGATGACGTTGAACGTCTCCGGGGAGTGCGTCAGCGCAATGCCGTACACCAGCGAGAGGAAGAACTCCGACTTGCCCGAGCCACTGGTGCCGATGACCACGGAGTGAAAACCGAAGCCGCCGAAGTCCTTCGCGCGAATGATGATGTTCTGCAGCTCGCCGGTGGGCTTGGCGCCGACCGGGATTTCGCACCACCGCTCGTCGCCGCGGCCGCGCCGCTCGGCCCACAGCCGGTCGACGTCCAGCTCGCGGGGGTCGATGATGCCCAGCCCGCGCAGCAACTCCGCGGCGCCGCCGGCCGAATCGGCGATCTCGCTACGGCTCGTCGGTGACCACCGCGCCATCGCCCGCGCATACCGGTAGGCGCGGTGAATCGACAGCTGGTCGGCGTGGGCGAAGAATTTGTCGCGCACCCGCAGCAGGGGCGCCGGGCGTCCGTCTTCGCCGTCGGCGTCGAATCCGTTGCGGCCGAAGCCGAATCTGACTTCGCCGTTGGCGGTTGGGCCGTGCCGCTCGGTCATCTCGAAGACCTGGTCCTGGGCGAACCCCACCCCGGTGCCCACCCGTGATGCGATGCGCAGCAGGGTGATGCCCGCCTTGCCGACCTGACCGACCACGCTCTCCCACGCGTCGGGGCTGCCGGTGTTGTCGTCGACGATCACCAGGTGCGGACCCAGATCAACTGTGGTGGAGCCGGTTTCGAGGGCCGATCCCATCGCGGTCGGACTGGCCGCCGCCATCGGCGTCCACGCGCCGCGCTTACCTTTCATGTGCAGCTCTGCGCCGAGGGTTTCCTCCAGCTCTTCAGGGGTGGCGAATACCAGCCGCCGAAAGCCGCATGCGTCGAACAGCTCGTCGTGCAGGTTATGCGGCAGCCACACCATCCACGACCACACTTCCGGATTACGGGTGACGACCATCAATTTCAGGTCGCGCGGGTTGTGGAACACGGCCAGCGAGCACAGCACGGACCGCAGCAGCGAGCGCATTCGGTCGAGGTCTTCGCCGACGAAGCTGAAGCCCGGCGCCGACCGCAGGTTGACCACCTTGGCGATGTCGCGAATCTTGCGCTGTTCCAGGATGAAATCGCGCAGCGCCTGTCCGGTGACGGGTTCGAGTTCCTCATCGGAGGCGATGTCGGGCCAGGTGACCGACAGCACCGAGTCGGGTGCGTGCTGCACACCGGTGCCGAGCCGCACCTCCAGGAAGTCCGTGTCACCACGACCGCGTTCCCACATCCGCGGGCCGCCAATGATCGCTCCGAGCCCGCGAGGATCCGAGTGCACCGCGTTTTGCCATTCGCGCTGCGCGCAGACCGCGCTTTGGATCTCGTCGCGGTTGCTGTCGAGGTCGCGCAGGTAGCGGCGGCGGCCCTTTTCCATTTCGCCCCAAGTGATCTTGCGCGCGCGCCCGAACCGCCCGGAGAACGCCAGCATGCTGAACGCGCCGATGCCCATCAACGGGAAGAACCCGGTGGACAGGCTTCGCACCCCGGAGACGTAGAGCATGACGATGGTGCCGATGAGCGCGACGATCAGGGCCGGCACCCCGATCATCACCCAGATGTTGCGCGGCTCGCGCTCCGGCAGGGCGATCGGCGCATTCGGTGCTACCCGAACGGGTTTGGGCGGTTCGATCTTGACCCGGTTGATGGGAAACGCTTTCTTGGACATCCCCTAACCTCCCACCTTCGCCGACGTCGTCACGACAGCGGCCTTGCCGAGCGCCGGCACGGTGTCGCGCGCCACGAGCGCGGCCTCCCGCGACAATTCCGGGCCCGCAGCAAAAGTGCGCAGCAACGGCCACGGCGCCTGCACCGCCGAGGCCGGATCGAGCCCGAGCGCACGCATCGTGTCGTCGTTGGCGGCGATGCCGAACCGCACGCCGTTGTCGGACACCCAGAACATCGATTCCCGGGAATCCGACGTGATCACCCCGCTCGTCGAGGTGACGAAGTTCGCCGCTCCCGGCAGCACCAGGACCTGGTTGGCGACCACGGATGCCGGGTCGCGGTCGTCGCGCACCAGGTGCACGATCCGGTCGTCCAGGTAGGAGTACACCGGAAGCCCCCGCCCGTTGTAGATCACGACGCGGGCCTGCGGATCCGTCGAGCCCTTCTCCCAACCGACGCACGTGGTCGGATTAGCCTCAGTGTCAACGAAATTCAGGCGCTTGGTCGGGTAGTAGTCGACGGGCAGGGAATTCACCTGCGGGATGTTGACCAGCACGTCGGGGGTCACCACCCGGGGTGCCGTGGCCCCGTAGGAGTTGGCGCTGCGGAGCAGATCGGCGACGAAGCTCGTGATCTTCTGCACCCCGTCGGGCAACAGCACATAGAACTGCTTGCCGCCGCCGGCGGTTTGGGCCTGCAACACCGCGCCCACCTGTGATCCCGAAACCCAGGTCGACGGCGTGCCCCCCTGGGGGACGTCGGGGACCCGCAGTGGCTCGGTCGCGGGCAGCCCGTCGTACAGGGCGCGCGAAATCTCCACCGGTGACGTCACTCCGGGGTCCAGCCCCAGGCTTAGGGTGATCGCCCTGCTGGCCGGATCGACCTGTGAGCGTTTTCCGCCCCAGATCACGTACGTATTGCCCTCGAACGTCGCGAGCACACCGGCATCCTCGGCCATCGGCGCCGCGCGGTCGCCCCCGTTGAGCGGGCCCGCGATGGACGTGACGACCGGCTTCTCCCCGCTGCGCGGGCGGCCGGCCGTGTCGCACACGGCCCACGCCGAAATCGCCCCGCGGTTCACCGGCATTGCCGCCGGGGCGCCGGGGATACCGATCAGCGGGCCCGTCGGATACTTCGCGATCTCGCTGCGCTTGACCCACGTCGGTGGGTTCGCCGTGCCGGTGGCCAGCCGTGCGGATGTCAGGTTCAGGGCCGGGTAGAGCCGGCCGTCGATGCGGGCGTAGACGGCGCCGGAGTCGCGGTCGCCGATGATCGCCGATTGACCCACGGCGCCAGTAGGTTTCAGGACGTTCAGGAGGAGCATCCACCCGGAGGCGATGGCCACCAACAGGATCGACAACATCAACGCGGCGGTCTGCTTCCGGTCGTCGTGCTTCATGCGCACCGAGAACCGGGTGGTCGCCGCCCGCAATCGTCGGTTGTAGAACAGATGACCGGAATTCTGGTCGCGGTTCGACAAGCTCAGCGGCATGCTCAGTACCCCTTGGGTGCTCGGCGAGGATCGGCCTGCTGAATCCGATCGGCCAGGTTCGACGCGTCGGCGGAGACGCCGTAGCGGCCCATCGCATAGTTGATGAACGCGCACGCCTGCGCCACGAGATTGTGGATGTCGCGGGACGTTCCCGGCTCGTGATAGGCCGCGAAGGTTGGCCCGATGAACTGCCAGGCGCCCTTGCTCGGCGTGCCCCGCGCGGCGTTGGAGTCCCAGTCGTTGACCGCGCCGGCGTTGTAGTTGGACTCGCGGCGTGCCACCAGATCCATGCCGCGCTCCCAGCGGGCGCGCGCCGCAGGGTCGTGGATGCCCTTGATATCCAAGGCTTTGCGGATCGCCGCGACCACCGCCGGTCGTCCGCCGCCCTGCTCGCCTCGCATTGTTGTCCGCCTTTGTCGGTAGCGCAGCCGCCTTATTCGAAGGGCCAGCAGCCGAGCCCGTCGGCGGGTGTTCAGGATGTGCCGGTGCTGGGTGCGCAGCCTGGCCGCCATGCGGGCCATCGCCTCGCGGCGGGCCAGCGGGGTATCTGCGGGTGACGTCGTGTCGGCCATCGCGTCGTCCAGGACTCGCCGCGTCGCCGTTCGTGCGTCACCGTGGCCGGCACGCGCCGTCGCGAGGATTCGCGCGAGCATGCGGTCGGTGCCGGCGGATCGGCGCAATTCATCCATTGCGCTTGCCGACCGTTTCGCCGCGGCGGTGGGAAGACCGTCGGTCCTGAATTCGACTTGTTCGTGTGCGCCGGCGACCGGAGCGGCGACGAGTTCGCGCGCGAACAAGCCGTGGCCACGAGCCAACGCCGTCACCGCCTGCATCGTCAGCGGATCAGTCAACGACTGCCCCACCCTGGTCCCCTTTGCGTCCATCCGTCCTGGACACCCGAGCTACTCCCACACCCTCTGGCCGCGGAAAACCCGTGTCAATAGCATGCACGAATCCGCGGTTCCGCTGTCAATAACGAGTGACCCGAACTCGCTTGATTACGTAGCGACACTACTGGCGGACGCATGCCCCAACCACTCACCTCCGGGCGGAGTGGGAATGGCGCTGCAGCCGCGGGCTATTCCTTCGGCTCGTCCTCGGCGGGCATGATCACGATTCGCCGATTGGGCCGGTTGGTGACGACGGTGGGTTTTTCCTCGCCCGGCTTGGGACCGGGAGCGCTGGGTGGCATCGTCAGGCGACCCTTGACCGGCTGGCCGTTAGGGACGCCCGGGGCCGAGATGCGCTTCTCGGGCGGCTTGTCTTTGTTGCCGCCTTCGCCGTGCCCGCCCATCGCGCCGGGGGGCATCATCCCCATGCCACCCATGCCGGTCTGCCCGGACATCGTCGGCGCACCGCTGATCGGTGGTGGGGGGACGGCCTTCGCGGCCCCGGCCGGAGTCGTCGGCGGGGAGGAACTCGGCACGGGAGGCGGACCCAGCGAGCTGGCCGGGGTTGTGCCCCCACCGCCACCGAGACCCGCGCCGCCGCCACCCAACCCCGCGCCGCCGCCGGCTCCGGAGCCTGGGCCGACACTGTCGACCAGATGCGACTCGTCGGCGAGGCCGGCGCCGTGAGCGCCGCCCTGAACCGCGCTCATCAGCGGCTGGATCGCACTTTGGCCGGCCTGCATCGCTTGTTGCGGCAGCTGCGTCAACGGGCCCATGATGCCGCCGAGCGCGCCACCGAGTGCTCCCGTGATGCTTTGCAGCATCTGTTGCATCATCTGCGGCGCTTGCTGGCCCACGTTTTGCATCTGCTGTGCCGAATCAGCCTCATTCGCAGGGAATTTCGCGGCGGCGTCGGCGGCGTGGGCGCGGCGGTCGGCGTCGGCCGCGGCGGCGTCGGCGGCGTCTTTCGCAACCCCGCCGTTGGCGGCGGCTATTGCTGCTTGGGTGGCGGGGCCACCCGCCGGCGACGAATCCGGCGGAGGAGGCGGGAACGGCGCGAGCGGTGGCGGGAAGGAAGGACCATTGGCCGCCCACTGATACCAGGGTGAATCCGCTTGAACAGTCACAACTCCACCCCGATTCCGATGCTGACCACGCCGCGCGGTGGCGGCGGGAACCCCAATTTTCTCACAATTCTTTGTGTGCGGTAGTCACTCGACGCTTGGCGGCCGCCGAGGTTGCCAATGAGCAGTACAAATGCATGCTTCATGAATTGCTGTGCTCGTTAATGACTGCAAACCAGGCTAGGTGATAATTAGCCAAGTACTGATGCTCGTCGATCAACGCTTCGATCGCCGCCAGAAGCATCCAATCCCCTACCACCGCTAGGTCGTGATGCGGGTAGGTGGTCAGCACGGAATGTTGAATATCTGCAGTGCATTCGCGCAGCAGCTGGTCCTCATTTTCAAGGACACCTGTCTTCCGTGCCGCCGGCGCCGCAACGGCCTGGGCGATCCGTGGTAGACCATCGCGCCGACGCACAGCCTCTACGAGGGTTGGCCCGAGCTCATCCACGTGAGGGGTGGCGGACCGCGCGAGCCGATCGCCCGTTAAGAGCGGCTCGTCGTTGGTGGGCTCGCCAACATAAGTGTTGGCATGGTGGGCGGCGGCGACAACAACGCTGCCGAGCAGGTCAAGGACGTTGGCATCGCGGCGTCGTGCCGATGGCTCAAGCAAAGTGACGTGGGCGGGCAGCCGGACGTGTGGAGGAATCCAGCCACCCGCTAGGTCGGTGACCAGCAGGGTCGTGGTGCCGTCGTCCCGCAGACCGGCCGCCCAGGACAGCCGCGGCTCTTGACGTGCCACCGAATCGACAATCCGTTGCAGCCGTTGCTGTTCCACCGCTTTGTTTGACGCGGCACCGGCTGCCCCGCCGGCTGCCGCAGAGACTGCCGAGGCGCCAACCATTGTCGGCGAACCGGTTCCCGCCTGCCCAGCCGCGGCTCCCTGCGCCGCGCGCTCGACCGGCGATACCAGTGGGCCTCCCCCCGACGGCGATGACGCCGGCGACGGAGCGACTGGCGCACCTGAGATGGGCCCGGTCGGCGCCGCGGGCATGCTGGGAGGGGCGGCTACCGGCGGCGGGCGCAGGTCCGAGCCGTACGCGGGCAATGGGCCGGCAGGCGCTCCGCCGACGGGAGTCGCTGGGGCCGACCATGAGCCGCCCGTCATTACAGCTGGCGTGACCGAGGCGGTTCCACCACTTACGGGCGCCGGCGCATCGGCGGCAGGCGGCGCTGCGTCAACCGGAGCGTGGGTAGGGATGAACGCCCCACCTGCGGGAACGTTTGGCGTCACCGGAGCTGGCGGCGGCGCCTCGGCTTGTGTGGGTGGAGCGGCCCCGGCCTCAAGAGCGTTCATCGCATTGGTCGACAGCGATTGTGGGCCCGCACCTGCCGGCTGGCCTGATGCCATTCCACCCGCAAATGATTGGGCTATCCCGGGCGACATGCCCTGGCCAGCATTAGTCGTCGGCACTGGCGCATTCACGGACGGGGCGGCGGGTCCTCCGACGCCAACCGCGGAAGGGCCGGCCGGCGTCGGCGGCAAATGACCGCCCGGCAGCTGGCCTCCGGGCCGTTGAATGTTCCCGATCCCCGTCCCTCCTGATGGTCCCGACGCCCCCCCGCCTCCCGGCGGCAGGCCGCGTGGCCCCTGTACGCCACCGGCAGCCGGACCGCCTGGCATTGCCTGTGGCCCGCCCCCCTGCGGCGGTAGACCGCTCGGCGCCTGCGCACCACCAACCCCCGGGGCTGGGGGAGTCGAAGCAGTCGACTTGAGGTTCTGTTCGCTTATTGACTGAGGTCGTGGAACGTGACCGACGTCGAAGCCCTTCTCGTTTGCCCACGTGCGGGCGTCACCGTGAACGCCTTCGTTGAGAAGCATCGGCTGCGTAGCCGCCAACATGTTGCTTACTGCGGTGTCGGAAGCGACTTCGGCCCTTCCGTTGTATGTCGCTTGGGCAGCCTGAACTTCGGCTAATTTCGCAGGCTCGGGTTCCTTCGATGCGAGTATCCGATCAATTTCCTGATTTCCCTCCGCTGCTATTTGTGCCAGCTTGGAGCGCAGAGCATCAATCTGATCCGCGCATGTATTCAAAGCCGAAGCCTTGTCCCGGTATTTTTCGGCCAGGTCTAGATGAAACTGTTCACCCTGGTAGTAGCGAGCACTAAGATCATCAGCCGTGCGGCCGCGATTGTGCGCCCCGAGCGTAGTCCGCTGATTGCGTAAATCCTGTGCGTATTGCTCCTGCTGTCCACGTGCTTGGTTCCAATATTGAGCAGCGTCCCGCAGAGCCGTTGGGGGGCCCGGCCACCACGGTCCGATCAGCGGCAGAGTCCACCTGCCGGACGGAAGGTCAAGACCCACCGCATACCTTTTTCATTGCTGCGTCTTTGGCATTTGTGTCGTCGAGCGCCGACTGCCAGAGCGAGCTGTCGTTTAAGCTCGCCACCGCGGCAAGGTTGTTATATGCGCGAGCCAACGCAACCGCGGCGGCCCGATCGCCGGACGTTATCGCCGGATATGCATCCACTGCATCCTTCAAAGTCATCGCTCCGTTGACCTCCGCAATCCCAGCACGCTCGGGGCTGGTGCCGTTCGTCTCAATTTGGACGGCGCGAGCTACGAGCCGGTATGAATCGCATAACTTCTGGTGCGCGGCGGAGGTTTCTCCGGCCGTGAAAGTTGGCGGCGTCGTCACCGGAGATGCATTCGTTGTCGACGTTCGCAACAGCACAACTATCAGTGCCGCGATGCTCAACAACGTCGCAACCGCAGCCATCACGATCGCAGGCCATGAACGTGAACGTCGCACGACCGGAGGCGGATAGGTTGCCGGCGACGGTCCTGCGCTGGACGACCGAACTGGTGGCCACTCGCCATAGGCCGAAGGTTGATCCCCCATATATGTTCCTCACTCGCAAGATAAAGACAAACCCGCGCATGCGGTTCAGTTCACCACCAATAGTGGACAGCCACTCTTGAGGCAGCAAATCACCACGCGGCGCAAAGACTTGGTTGCGATTAGCCGAACTCATCCCGCGGTTGTGCAAGCGGGGGTAGCTGGGGACCTGAGCAGCTCCTGGAAGTGAGGGCTTGCTTAGCACCAACCACTATCCGTGCCGCACCAATCGAGCGCGATAGTTCCGATCGCGACGATGGTGCTCCGAGAGAGTCCAGGCACGGTGGCGCTCAACACGGTATTTGACCTCTCTTCGAGGGCAAACCGCAACGCAAAGGGTGCAGCGGATGCATCTTGTCGAATCGCGACTCTCATCACCAAGGCGTAGTCTCCCCCGTCGGCACGATCAAACTCGCGGCGCTGACCCGTTGGCGCTCGGCCGCACAGCCTCCATATCACCGGCATTCTGCTGGTCCATGCTGGTGAACCCCTTGGCCGCATGGTGCGCCTTCGAACCGACATCAGTCAGCGTCTGCTTGTGACCCTGGAGGATCTGCACGTGCTGTCCATGCGCAGCCGTGACCGCCTCGTGGAATGCATCGGCGGCGGCGAAGTCGCCGAACATCCCCGACGCCAGCGGCCCTCGCGCGAGCTGGTCGGCTCCCTCTTGCGCATGCCCGCCGGCGCGGTGCGATTCGTTGCCCCCGGAGTGCAAAAGATCGGTGTCGACGAACACTGCCACCCCTTCCGATCCATCGCAGCGCTCCCCGCGCCACTATTGACCAGGGTAAATATGCCGCGCGCGGCGGTCAATTCACGTTGGGTCCCCGAGCCGCTACAACGCGGTCGCGCCGTCAGCCAAGCCGTCCCCATCGCCGTCGGTCAGCCGCACGTTCCACTTGCCGTCGCCGTCGGTGTCGACGTATTCGGTCGCGCCGCCCTCGCCGGCGCACAGCACCCGGTCCGCCAGCCCATCGCCGTCGCTATCGAACAGCCGGTCATCCGCGCCGCCGTGGCCGTCGAAGTCGACCAGCGGGCCGCCGGTGTGCTCGACACCGTCGAGGCCGAACCAGCGCAGTTGCCGGCCCTGTTCGGTGGCGACACCCCACGTCCCCGATCCGTCGTCGGTGAAGTACGCCTCGGGAGAGCCGTCGTTGTCGAGGTCGAGCACCGCGTGATCGGCGATGCCGTCACCATCGAGGTCCGCGAAGGCGTCGTCGCGCAGCCCATCGCCGTCGAAGTCCAGCCCGAAAGCGTCGAACCGGCCGTCGCCATCAAGGTCGAGGTCGAGGTCGTGCTGCCAAATAGAAGCGGTGCCGTCGTCGCCTGCCATGCAGTAATCCATGCACGATCCGACGCGCGATCACCGCTACGGGTTCCCCTGCGAGCGCCACCAGCTCAGCAGTTCCGCGGTCGCCTCCTCGACCGTCAACGGACCGCGCTCCAACCGCAGCTCTTTCAAGAAGCGCCACGCCTCACCGACTTGCGGGCCCGCGGGAATGCCGAGCAACTCCATGATCTGGTTGCCGTCGAGGTCGGGCCGCACGCGCGCCAAATCCTCCTGCGCGGCCAGCTCGACGATCCGCGCCTCCAGCCGGTCATAGCTGGCTTGCAGCCGCGCGGCCCGGCGCTTGTTGCGCGTCGTGCAGTCGGCGCGCACCAGCTTGTGCAGCCGTGGCAATAACGGCCCGGCGTCGGTGACATAGCGGCGCACCGCGGAATCGGTCCACTTGCCCTCGCCGTAGCCGTGAAACCGCAGATGCAGATACACCAGCTGCGAGACGTCGTCGACCATCTGCTTGGAATACTTCAACGCGCGCAACCGTTTTCGGGCCATCTTGGCCCCGACTACCTCGTGGTGATGGAAACTGACGCCGCCGTTGGCCTCGTGCCGCCGGGTGGCGGGCTTGCCGATGTCGTGCAGCAGCGCGGCCCAGCGCAGCACCAGATCTGGTCCGTCGTCCTCCAGCGCGATCGCCTGACGCAGCACCGTCAACGAATGCTGGTAGACGTCCTTGTGCTGATGGTGTTCGTCGATCGCCATCTGCATGCCGCCGACCTCGGGCAGCACCACCTCCCCCATGCCGGTCTGCACCAACAGGTCGATGCCGGACACCGGGTCGTCGCCGAGCAACAGCTTGTCCAGCTCGGCGGCAACCCGCTCGGCGCTGATCCGGCCCAGCTCGGGCGCCATCTCCTCGATCGCCTCGCGCACCCGCGGGGCGACGGCAAAGCCGAGCTGCGAGACGAACCGCGCCGCGCGCAGCATCCGCAGCGGGTCGTCGCCGAAGGACACCGACGGGGCGGCCGGGGTGTCGAGCACCCGGTCGCGCAGGGCGGCCAAACCGCCCAGCGGATCGAGGAATTCACCCGGCCCCTCGGGAGTGATGCGCACGGCCATCGCGTTGACCGTGAAGTCGCGGCGCACCAAATCGTCGTCAAGCCTCGAGCCGAATTGCACCTCGGGCTTGCGCGAGACCCGGTCATAGGCGTCCGCGCGGAATGTGGTGATTTCCAGGCGATGGCCGCCCTTGCCGACGCCGACGGTGCCGAACTCGATGCCGGTGTCCCACACGTTGTCGGCCCATCGCCGCAGGATCTGTTGAACCTGCTCGGGGCGGGCGTCGGTAGTGAAGTCCAAGTCGGGACTCAGCCTGCCCAGCAGCGCATCTCGCACCGAACCGCCGACGAGGTACAACTCGTGACCCGAGCCTTCGAACGCCGAGCCGAGCTCGCGCAGCATGCCCGCATGTTGGTTCAGGGCGACCTGGGCGGCGGCAAGCAGCTGCATATCGGCGTCGGACACGTTCGATCAGCCTAGTAGGCCGGGCCGAAAAGCCCGTGTGAGGAGCCGCGCACGGGTCGTGGCCATCGTCGGCGCGCATCGGCGTCGAATTGACCGGCCGGCGCGCCGCAGTACCGTTGCGCAAGGGGAAGGGTGAAAACGGCGCGGCAATGCGGTTCTGCGATTCATGAGCAATATGTCGAGTTCTCAGCGAGTGGACTTCTTGGACGCCTACGCCTGGCGCGCCGCGACATGGTCGGCGCCGTTTGTCGTCCAACTGATACTGGCGCTGTTGCTTGTCGCCATGTGGCTGCTGGGCAAGTGGCCGTTCGACACGCACAGCGCGTACGCCGGTGAGCGGGCATGGATGCTGACCGCCGCTGTCCTGACGACGTTGGTGTCGCTGCTTTTCGGCGCCGCGCTCCTCAGGTCGTCATCGCAGCGGAAGCGCGGCCTTGGCGTCAGCACCATGAGCTGTTCGGTCGCCGTGCTCGCGGGCGCCGCGATATTCGCTTACCTGGTCCTGCGCTGATGACAGACAACCGGTACGGCCCACTGACATTCGCAGTAGCCATCCTGCACGTCTTCGTCGTGGATTTCGTCACCTGGCTGTTTGTTCTGCCGATGTGGCCCTTGGTGTTTGTCGTTCTGCCGGCAGCGCTGCTCTACATCGGCGTCGGCGCCCTCGTCGCGCGGGGACCGGGAAGAATCGGGCAGATCGGCCGCGGGATGATGCTCGGCAGCCTCTCCGGGCCGCTCTCACTCCTGATCTTCATTCCCGCTTTCGCCATCGCCAACGCGATCGGCCCGATCTGACCGGACGCATTCGGTCCTGAGCCATCGCAGGTCGGCTAGCGGCGAGTATGTCCAGGGAGACTATGCCGTGCCAGCTACTATCGCTTGGGTGTCGGACGGCGAACAGGGCAAGCCACGTCGGCGCCGGGGGCGGCGGCGCGGCCGTGGCGCTGCGAGTTCGACCGAGAACCAGACGAACGGCCAAGCGCCCGCCGACTCGACGGCGACGAAGTCGCACCGATCCCGTTCGCCTCGTCGCGGGCCGGATCGGCTGCGGACCGTGCACGAAACATCTGCTGGCGGACTGGTCGTCGACGGCCTCGACGGGCCGCGCGACTCACTGGTCGCGGCACTGATCGGCCGCATCGATCGGCGTGGTCGGATGCTGTGGTCGCTGCCCAAGGGGCACATCGAAATGGGTGAGACCGCCGAGCAGACCGCGATAAGAGAGGTGGCCGAGGAAACCGGCATCCGGGGCAGCGTGCTGGCCGCCCTGGGCCGGATCGACTATTGGTTCGTCACCGACGGCCGCCGGGTGCACAAAACGGTGCACCACTATTTACTGCGCTTCTCCGGCGGCGAGCTCTCCGACGAGGACCTCGAGGTGGCCGAGGTGGCCTGGGTTCCGGTGCACGAGCTGCCGTCGAAGCTGGCCTACGCCGACGAACGGCGGCTGGCCCGGGTGGCCGACGAGCTGATCGACAAGCTCCAGACCGACGGGCCCGCCGCCCTGCCGCCGCTGCCACCCACTTCTCCGCGGCGCCGCCCGCAAACCCACTCGCGCACCCGGCACGCCGACAAACCGGCCACCGGCCGGAAGAACGGCCACGGGCCCGGGCCGTGACCACATCCCGACTCTGCTTGTTGCGCCTCGCGGCAGTGATCGGCATCGTGGCCGGCTTCGCGGTGCTCACCTGGCCCGCAATGCCGCGCGCGGCCGCCAAAGAACCCGGCGTCACGCCGTTCGTCCGGGTCCGCATCGACCAAGTCACGCCGGACGTGGTCACCACGTCGAGTCAGCCCGTCGTCACCGTCACCGGCATGGTGACGAACATCGGCGACCGCCCCGTCCGGGATGTGATGGTCCGGCTCGAACACGCGGGTGCCGTCACCGCGTCCGCGGGCTTACGGACCACCCTGGACGGCGACACGGACCAGTACCAACCGGCCGCCGACTTCCTCACGGTCGCTCCCGAACTGCAGCGCGGACAACAAGTCGGCTTCACCCTGTCGGCTCCGCTGCGCTCGCTGACCAAGCAATCGCTGGGGATCGATACGCCCGGGATCTATCCCGTCCTGGTCAACGTGAACGGCACGCCGGATTACGGCGCCCCCGCACGGCTGGACAACGCGCGGTTCCTGCTGCCCGTCGTCGGGGTGCCGCCCGACCAGGGCGGCGATTTGGGCTCCGCCGTAGCGCCCGACACCTCCAAACCCGTGTGGTTGACCATGCTGTGGCCGCTGGCCGACCGGCCCCGGCTGGCCCCCGGCGTGCCCGGCGGCACCATCCCGGTCCGCCTCGTCGACGACGACCTGGCTACCTCGTTGGCCAGCGGCGGTCGGCTGGACATTCTGCTTTCGGCGGCCGAGGTGGCCACCAGCCACGATGTCGACCCCGACGGCGCGGTCGGGCGGGCCCTGTGTCTGGCCGTCGACCCCGACCTGCTCGTCACCGTCAACGCGATGACCGCCGGCTACGTGGTGTCCGATTCACCCGACGGGCCCGCGCAGCTCCCCGGCACCCCGACCCACGCCGGCGCCGGACAGGCGGCTGCCGCCGAGTGGCTCAACCGACTCCGCGCCCTGGCGCACCGCACCTGCGTGGCGCCGCTGCCCTATGCGCAAGCCGACCTCGACGCGCTGCAGCGCGTCAACGATCGTGGGCTGAGCGCCACCGCGACCACCGGCGTCAACAGCATTGTCGACCGCATCCTGGACGTGGCCTCCGTCCGCGGGGCGACGCTGCTGCCCGACGGCCCGCTGACCAACCGCGCGGTCAACCTGCTCAGCGGCAACGAAAGCACCGTCGCCATCGCCGCCGCCGAACTGTCCGCCCCGGACGGACAAGGGACCTCGGGCAGCACGGTCGACACCGCGCCTCAGCGGCTGTCCCCGCAAGTCGTGCTCGCCCCGTTCGACCCGGCGGTGGGCGCGGCGCTGGCCGGGACGGGCAGCTCGCCCTCGGTGCCCACCTATCTGGATTCCTCGCTGACCGTCCGGCTCGCGCACGACTCGGTGACCGCGCGCCGCCAGGACGCCCTGGGTTCCATGTTCTGGCACGCCTTGCGGCAGGACGACGCGCCCCGTACGCAGGTCCTGGTCCCGCCGGCGACGTGGAACCTGCAGGCCGACGACGCGCACGTCATCCTGACCGCGCTGACCACCACCATCCGGTCCGGCCTGGCGATCCCCCGGCCGTTGCCTGCGGTCATCGCCGAAGCCGCGGCACGCACCGAGCCGTCCGAACAGGTGGGCGCCTACACCTCCGCGCGCGGCCGCTTCGGCGACGACGTCACCGCACTGGTCACCGGGCAGGTCGGCCGGCTCTGGGGCCTGACGTCCGCCCTGACTACCGACGAACGCACCGGCCTGACGGGCATCCAATACACCGCCCCGTTGCGCGAAGACATGCTGCGCGCGCTGAGCGAATCCCAGCCCCCCGACACCCGCAACGGCATGGCCCAGCAGCGCCTGGCCGTCGTCGGCAAGACCATCAATGACCTGTTCGGCGCGGTCACGATCGTCAACCCGGGCGGCTCCTACACCCTGGCCACCGAGCACAGCCCGCTGCCGCTGGCGCTGCACAACGGCCTGGCCGTCCCGATCCGGGTCCGGCTGCAGGTCGACGCCCCGCCAGGCATGACGGTCACCGACGTCGGACAGATCGAGCTGCCGCCCGGTTACCTGCCGCTGCGGGTGCCGATCGAAGTGAACTTCACCCAGCGGGTCGCCATCGACGTGTCGCTGCGGACCCCGGACGGCCTGCGGCTTGGCGACCCGGTGCGCCTGTCGGTGCACTCCAACGCCTACGGCAAGGTGCTGTTCGCGATCACCCTGACGGCCGCGGCCGTGCTGGTGCTGTTGGCGGGACGCCGCCTGTGGCACCGCTTCCGCGGCCAACCCGACCCCGCCGACCTGGACCGGCCCGACCCGCCCGGTGCCCGATCCGCGGGGTTCGACGACGAGGCCGATGACCGGGTCGAGCAAGAGCACCGCGTATGAAGCCCGCCCACCGGCAGGCCGCAGCACCGCAATCCCACCGCCTGCCAGAGCCGCCGCGGCGTCCGCACAATCCGGGCTCGCCGCCCACGGGTCCCCTGCCGCCGGTCCCCGCGGGGATTGACCGCCGACGGCCCGAACTCTCCGATTCCGCCCTGGTGTCGCGGTCGTGGGCGATGGCCTTCGCCACGCTGGTCAGCCGGCTCACGGGTTTCGCCCGGGTCGTACTTCTGGCGGCGATCCTGGGCGCCGCGCTGTCCAGTGCGTTCTCGGTGGCCAACCAGCTGCCCAACCTGGTCGCCGCGCTCGTCCTCGAGGCGACCTTCACCGCCATCTTCGTGCCGGTGCTGGCCCGCGCCGAGCAGAGCGACCCCGACGGGGGCGCGGCGTTCGTACGCCGCCTGGTCACGCTGACCACTGCGCTGCTGGTGTTGGCGACGGCCTTGTCGGTGCTCGCCGCGCCGCTGCTGGTCCGGTTGATGCTGGGCCGGGCTCCGCAGGTCAACGAGCCGCTGACGACCGCGTTCGCCTACCTGCTGCTCCCCCAGGTGCTCGCCTACGGCCTCACGTCGGTGTTCATGGCGATCCTGAACACCCGCAACGTGTTCGGCCCAACGGCGTGGGCGCCGGTCGTCAACAACGTCGTCGCGCTCGCGACCTTGGCGGGGTATGCGGCCGTCCCCGGTGAGCTGTCGGTCGACCCCGTGCGGATGGGCAACACCAAGCTGCTGGTCCTCGGCATCGGCACCACCCTGGGGGTGTTCGCGCAGACCGCGGTGCTGCTGGTCGCGTTGCGCCGCGAACGCGTGGACCTGCGTCCCCTCTGGGGAATCGACGAGCGGCTCAAGCGCTTCGGCACCATGGCCGCCGCGATGGTGCTCTACGTGCTGATCAGCCAGCTCGGCCTGGTGGTCGGTAACCAGATCGCCAGCACGGCGGCGGCGTCGGGCCCCGCGATCTACAACTACACCTGGCTGGTCCTGATGCTGCCGTTCGGCATGATCGGCGTCACGGTGCTGACGGTGGTGATGCCGCGGCTGAGCCGCAACGCCGCCGCCGACGACACCAAGGCCGTGCTGGCCGACCTGTCGCTGGCCACCCGCCTGACGTTGATCACGCTGATCCCGATCGTCGCGGTCATGACCGTCGGCGGCCCGGCGATCGGCAGCGCCCTGTTCGCCTACGGTCACTTCGGCGGGGTCGACGCCGGATACCTCGGCGCCGCGATCGCGCTGTCGGCATTCACGCTGATCCCCTACGGTCTGGTGCTGCTGCAGCTGCGGGTCTTCTACGCGCGCGAGCAACCCTGGACGCCGATCGTCATCATCCTCGTCATCACGGCCGTCAAGATCGTCGGATCCGTGCTGGCGCCGCGCCTGACCGATGACCCCAAGCTGGTGGCCGGTTACCTGGGGCTGGCCAACGGCATCGGCTTTCTGGCGGGCGCGATCATCGGCTACCTGCTGTTGCGGCACACCCTGCTGCCTGCGGGCGGCCAGTTGATCGGCAAAGGCGAGCAGCGCACCATCCTGGTCACGATCACCGCCTCGATGCTGGCCGGTTTGGTGGCCCATGTGGCCGACCGGCTGTCGGGGCTCGGCGCGCTGACCGCGCAGGGCGGCGGCGCGGGGTCACTGCTGCGGCTGCTGATCCTGGCGGCGATCATGCTGCCGATCATGGCCGCGGTCATGCTTGGCGCCCGTGTCCCGGAGGCGCAGGCGGCGCTGGACG